>JBDLSU010000244.1:0-3479 GCA_039799405.1 Pseudomonadota bacterium
ATACCTCACGCACGCCGCTCAAGGGTTTGCTGGTGTCGCGCCGGATCACGGCATCGAGCGGGGCACCGCGTGGCCCCACCAGCGAATACACAATGGGCGTGGTGGTGCTATTGCCCTTGCCGGTGACAACGCCGATTTCGCCATTTTCCAGCCGCACGAAAGTGCCTATCGGGTAGATGCCAAGTTCCTTGATGAAGATCGAGCCCAGCGTCGGGTTGATGGTTTCTTTGCCTTCCATCAGCATTTCGCGCAATGCTGCATTCGGTTTGAGCGATTTGCGATAGCTGCGGGTGGAAATACGGGCGCAATAGCGGTCGGCCAGGGAAATGATTTTGGCATCCAGCGGAATGTCGTGACTGAATTTGCGATACGGGTAGCCGCTGCCGTTTTCGTTTTCGTGATGCATCAGCACGCAAGCCAGCCAGGCATGATCATCGACGCCGACATGGCGCAGCAGTTCGACACTTTTTTCCGGATGGTGATGGATTAAATCCAGGTCTTCGGGCGGCAAAATGCCCTGGGTCGATTGCAAGCGCTCCTGATGCGCCAGCATGCCGACGTTCATGGTCAGCGCGGCGGCGGTAATGGCTTGTGATTCGAGTGGGCATTTATGCATGGCGCGTGCAATCAATAGCGCAATCACGGCCGTATCAATGCAGTGGCGGATCGCATAGTGGCCGACTTTTTGATTATGCAAGATGCACGCTTGTGCCACATCGGGCTGTAATTCCACCGCTTGCGCTACCACTTTGGCTACTTCCAGCAATTTGTCTTTCATGTGGCCATGATCCTGGCCCAGGCTGATTTCGGTCAGCAAGGACTCCAGGCGGCGGTTGGCGGCATTGAGCATGCGTAGCACCGAAGCCGGTTTGGGTTTGTCGCCGGGTGTGGCTTCAACGTGGGCGGCATACAGGCCGCGCTTGATCAATACTTCGAGTTGTTTGACGCTGGAAACGACGTGGCCTTTGCGTACCAGCAGTTCTCCGTTTTCGCCGTGGACATCCCAGGGAACGGTACTGCCTATTTCCAGATCATGTTCCGTAACGCGCTTGCGACTCATAGGTTCCCGAATTCCTTCATGCTGGTAAGGTGGTCAAGTTGCCTGCCAGCGCCCTGATACAGGTCGGGCTGGCAGGCCGGATTTTGATCCAATATACTCCAAAATTGGCGGGTTGTCGAAAATCAAGTACGGATTGATGCAGGCATTTACTGGCCGTCCGCCAATCCTTGCAGGATTGAACAATTCGGGCTCTGGTCGCCGTTGCACGATTGCGTCAAACTTTGCAAGGCATCGCGCATTTCAATTAATTCATTGATGCGTTGATTCAGGTCGGCGATATGTTGTTCTGCAATTTTCCTGACATCGCTGCTGGCACGTGAGCGATCAGCCCACAGACTAAGCAAGCTGCGAATTTGAAACAACGAAAAACCCAGTAGACGGGCGCGCCGGATAAAGCGCAGCCAGTGCAGGTCGTGTTCGTCGTAGATGCGGTAGCCCGATTCACTGCGGTTGGGATAGAGTAAACCCAGGCTTTCGTAGTGGCGTATCATTTTTGCTGAAATACCACTGGCTAATGCGGCTTGTCCAATATTCATTTTATTCTCCTACCGGTTAATGTTTGGTAGCTTGGATCTGTTTTGTGTTTGCTGTGGCGAAACCAATGCGTGGGGCGCAGGCCCAAAATGTGCGGATGGCGAACGGGGTATGAGGTCGTCGGGCGAATTGAGCTTTTTCAGCTTTTTGCTGGCACTTGGCCCGCCACCTGGCGGGCAATTCAGGGTCAAGGCCCTGCTTTTAAATAATGCCTTATGGTAACATGGAAATCTATCCTGTGGGCAATATTTAGACCGCCTAGCTGTTACATCCTGGCTTGCCAGCGGCGCAACAGCAAGGCGTTGCTGACCACACAGACTGAACTGAGTGCCATCGCTGCCCCCGCCAGCATCGGATTAATGCCACCCAGGGCGGCCAGTGGAATGCCGATGATGTTGTAGACAAAGGCCCAGAACAGGTTTTGCCGGATTTTGTGCCAGGTACGGCGTGAAATATCAATCGCATCGGCCACCAGCGCCGGGTCGCCCCGCATCAGGGTGATACCGGCCGCATGCATGGCGACATCGGTGCCATTGCCCATGGCAATGCCAACGTCGGCCTGGGCCAGCGCCGGGGCATCGTTAATGCCGTCGCCCACCATTGCCACCACCAGCCCCCGGGCTTGCAGCGCGCGCACTTTATCGGCTTTTTCTCCCGGCAGCACCTGGGCCAGAATCTGGCTGATGCCCAGTTGCTGGCCGACCCGGTTGGCGGCACCCTGGTTGTCACCACTCAGCAGTACGGTGCTAATTTTCATCGCGTGCAAGCGCGCAATGGCGCGGCTGGCGCTGGCTTTAATGGCATCACCAAACGCAATCAGGCCCAGCAATTGCGCACTTTCTGTGCCGCCACTGGCATCAAGGCGGATCAACCAGCTCAGGGTATGGCCTTGCTGTTCCAGCGCCTGAGCAGTTGCTTCGAGCGCACCGGGCTGCACCTGGTATTGCGCCAGCAGGCGCAGATTGCCCAGCCGCAAGGTCAGGCCATCGACCTGTGCCGCCATGCCGATACCGGGCAGGGCTTGCAAATCAGTGGCGCGCAATGGTGGCAAGCCCTGCTGGTCGGCATAGCGGATAATTGCACCCGACAAGGGGTGCTGGTTGCCGCGCGCAATCGCGCTGGCCAGTTGCATCAGGCGCGGCGCATCAATCTGCGTATTGGTGTGGACTTGCACCACGCCGGGTTTGCCTTCTGTCAGGGTGCCGGTTTTATCAAATACCACGCAGTTGATGCGGTGCGCGCTCTCCAGCGCGCTGGCGTCTTTAATCAAGATGCCATGGCGTGCCGCCGCGCCAGTACCGACCATGATGGCGGTGGGCGTCGCCAGCCCGAGCGCACAGGGGCAGGCAATCACCAGCACCGTGACGGCATGAATGATGGCGGCGACCAGGCTGGCACCAGCCAACAGCCAGGCCAGCAGCGTCAGGCCCGCCAGTACCACAATCACCGGCACAAACACGGCACTGACTTTATCCACCAGATGCTGGATCGGCGCTTTACCCGCTTGCGCATCTTCCACCATGCGGATAATGCGCGAGAGCGTGGTTTTTGAACCGATGGCGCTGGTTTGTACCAGCAGCACGCCATCACCATTGATGGCACCAGCGCTGACGCGGCTACCCGGCTGCTTGGCCACGGGCACGCTTTCACCGCTGATCAAGGCTTCATCGACCTGGCTATTGCCTTCTTGTACCACACCATCAACACTGACTTTTTCACCCGGGCGTACCAGTACCAGATCACCCACCACAATCTGGCCGATCGGCACATCGCTATCGACCCCGTTACGCCGTACCCGCGCGCTGGTCGGGCGCAAGGCCTGCAGCGCACGGATGGCGGCGCTGGTCTGGTGTTTGGCGCGTTGTTCCAGCCATTTGCCGAGCAA
>JBDLSU010000245.1:0-3095 GCA_039799405.1 Pseudomonadota bacterium
TGAAGGTTCCTGCCGACTGGAGCGTGGTCAACAACACCACGGCCATCATGGGCGGTGTGGATGACCGTACTGTGGCACCGGTGCAAAAAGACAAAGTTCTGGTGATTGAAGGCTTTGTGGCGCTGGGTGGCATCGAAATCAAAAACTGAGAATGTAAACCAGACGCCGCGCCATGACGCCATTTCATACCAGCATGCCAAATTTACCCCTGTACCTGCTTTCCAGCCTGGTACTGGGGGTATTGCTGGCGGTGGCACTGGTCAATACCGGTGTGGTAGTCAGTGCATCGCCAGGGGCTGGCATGCTGGCAGGGCAATCGGTCTGGTTGTGCGCCTTGTTATTTGCCTTGCCGGTGACGCTGGTATATGGCTTTATTACCGCCTCGGCTTATTATGTGTGCCGGGCTCAGTCGCTGGCGCAGCGCCGGTTCTGGATGACGCTGGGTACGTATCTGGCGGCATCGCTGATTTCGGGTTTGATGTGGTTGCTGCTATGCCATGTCTGGAATAATCTGCTGGCCCAGGTTTTGCCGGGTAGTGCAGATGGAACCAACCATGAACGCTTGCTGCACCTGTCGCGCCAGACCAGTGTGCTGTTGTTATTGGCGGGCTGCGGTGTGTATTTGCTGTCGCTGTTGTTGCATGATGTGGTGCTGGCGCTGGAAAACATGCGTTCGGCTGAACGCCGTGCCAGCGAAGCGCAGATCAAGGCACGCGATGCGGAATTGCAAGTCTTGCGCGCCCAGATCAATCCGCATTTTTTGTTTAATAGCCTCAATTCAATCAGTGCCCTTACGTCGATCGACCCGGCCGCAGCGCGCAGCATGACGCTCTCTTTGTCCCAGTTTTTTCGCCTTACCTTAAGCTTGTCAGAACGTGAACGCATTACCCTGGCCGAAGAAATTGAACTGTGCGAGCATTTTCTGGCGGTGGAGAAAATCCGCTTTGGCAAAAAACTGCAGGCCCGATTCATGATTGCTGACGCGGCGCGTGCGGCGCTGATACCGCCGATGCTGCTGCAACCTTGCATCGAAAACGCCATCAAGCACGGTATTCGTGATCTGACTGAGGGCGGCACCATCAGCATTAGCGCGCAATTGAGTGGCGACTGGTTGCACCTTACCATCGTGAATCCGATTGAAGTGGATGATCCGGAATATGCCCATCTGCTACCAAAGCGCGAGAAGAGCGCTGGCACCGGCACTGGTCTGAAAAACATCCGCCAGCGTTTTGCTTCGCTGTATGGCGAGCGTGCGCGCGCCAGTTGGGGCGCGCAGGCGGCGCAATTTTCAGTGGAACTGGTCTTGCCGTTGATTTTGTCGCCCGGCGCAGCGCAAACCGCACCGGCACACCCCAATCATTCAAGCACTTTGCAGGAATCTTTATGAGCACCGCCCTGATTATTGACGACGAAGAACTGGCACGCCGCCTGGTGCGCGAATACCTGGCCAAGCATGATGATATCGAGATTATCGGTGAAGCTGAACATGGGCTGGATGCAGTGAAAAAAATCAATGCACTCAATCCGGATCTGATTTTTCTCGATATTCAAATGCCCAAGCTGACCGGGCTGGAAGTGCTGGAAATTACCGGCCGCCGTGCCGGAGTGATTTTCACCACCGCTTACGATCAATATGCGCTCAAGGCCTTTGATTTGCATGCGGTCGATTATTTGCTCAAGCCGTTTGCGCAAAGCCGTTTCGATGAAGCGCTGGCGCAGGCGCGGCAGGCGCTGGCACCGTCGCAGGCGCAAACCCGCGCCACGGAAGCGGTGCAAAACCTGATCGCCGCACCCGGCACCCGGCTGGAGCGGATTTTGATTCGTGATCGCAGCCAGGTAGTGGTGCTGGCGCTGGACCAGGTTGAATGGGTGGAGGCGCAGGATGATTACATCAACATCCACAGCCAGGGCAAGGCCTACATGAAAACCCAGGCTTTGTCCGATCTGGAAGCCCAGCTCGATGCGCGCCAGTTTGTGCGGGTACACCGCTCGTTTTTGATCAATATCGCTTTCTTGCAAGGGATAGAGCGCACTACCAAGGACAGCCAGATGGCGCTGATGAAAAGCGGCAAGCAAGTACCGGTCAGTCGCGCCGGTTATGAACGGATCAAGGAATTGATGTGAGCGCACCCTATATAAACGCACAGGCAAACGCTGTGCCTGAAACAACCGGACTGGACTGATTATGAAATACTCAAAAAATCAAAAGCGCATGGTCATGGGGGTATTGATTATTGCCTTCGGCGTATTGGCACTGTTGGAAAATGTCTTGCGCGGCTTACGCCTGGTGCAATTCTGGCCGATGGTATTCATCGTCGTCGGGGCCATGAAGATTGTGCAGACCGAACACCGCAATGGTTATATTCTGGGCGGGTTTTTTGTGGCATTGGGCTGTTTGATGACCGCATCCAATCTGGGCTTGATCCATTTCCGGCTGCGCGACTGGTGGCCGCTGATTTTGATTGGGGCGGGGGTGCTGATGGTGTTGAAAGCCAGGGAGCAGGACGGCGATGCTGCCAGCGGGGCCATTGGAAAAGGGGTTGAGGTGCCGGGCGTGTTGGAAAAATCCAGCGCCAGTGGTGCCAGCATCGATTGTTTTGCCATTATGTCGGGCAATAAAATCAATGTGGTTTCGCAAGCCTTCAGCGGCGGTGAAGCCACCGCCATTATGGGCGGGGTGGAAATAGATTGCAGTGCCGCCTCGATTGAAAAAACGGCGGTATTGCATGTGTTTTCGATCTGGGGCGGGATTGAAATCCGGGTGCCAAATGACTGGACTGTGATTAACCGGGTCACGCCCATCATGGGTGGGGTGGATGATAAAACCGTACCACCCCTGATCAAGGACAAAACCCTGGTGCTGGAAGGTTTTGTACTGATGGCGGGGGTGGAAATCAGAAATAGTTAAAGCGGCCAGCCCCGGTTCAGGGTATGCCAAACAACAAGGCACCCAGCACGTTTACCGACAAATGCACGCCCGTTACCGCCCATACGCTATTGCCGCTGTTGCGATAAGTGGCGCTATAAATAATGCCCGCCACAAACGCCACCAGCATGAACATATGGCCCAGCCGATAGTGTGCCAGCGCGAACAG
>JBDLSU010000246.1:0-8536 GCA_039799405.1 Pseudomonadota bacterium
GCTTGTCTTACCCGGCGCAAAGCCTGACGGTATTGAATGCCACCGGCTATGCAGTGGCACAGCGTAAGGCTTCGCTGGCGTCCAAGGCCAGCGGGCGGCTGGAATGGCTGGGCGTGCTGGAAGGTAGCCGGGTCAAGCAGGGCGAGTTATTGGCGCGCCTGGAAAATCGTGATGTCAGCGCCAGCTTGCAACAAGCCAGCGCCAATGTGCAACTGGCGCAAGCCAATTTACAGCAGGGCCAGGCCGAGTTGCTTGACGCCGAACAGGCGTTTGCACGCTCGCAGCAGTTATTGACCCAAAAATTTATTTCCGCCAGCAGCCATGATGGGGTGGTGGCGCGGCTGGCGCGCGCCAAAGCGTCCATCGCGGGCTATAAAGCGGCGATTGCCGCAGCCCAGGCCAATCGTCAGGTGGCGCAAGTGGCGCTCGATCAAACCCAGATCCATGCCCCGTTTGATGGCGTGATTTTGACCAAAAACGCCAATGTCGGTGACAATATCACGCCGTTTTCTTCGGCGGCTGACAGCAAGGGCGCGGTGGTCACGATTGCCGATATGGCGACGCTGGAAGTGGAAGCGGATGTCTCGGAATCGTCGCTGAGCAAAATCAAACCGGAGCAACCGTGCGAAATCCAGTTTGATGCTTACCCCGATCTGCGCCTGGAAGGCGTGGTCTCGCGCATGGTGCCCACGCTCGATCGGGCCAAGGCCACCTTGCTGGTAAAGGTACGCTTTGTGCAAACTGACCCCCGGGTCTTGCCGGACATGAGCGCCAAAGTGGCGTTTTTAAGCCGCAAACTGGCCGCCAATGACAAACAACCGTATTTGAGCGTACCCGCTTCCGCCATCGTTGGCACGGGCGCGCAAAGCAGCGTCTGGGTGGTGAGCGCGGATAAACCGGGCAGCGAAAAACTCAAGGCGGTAAAAGTTGTGGCCGGGCGCAAGGACAATGAACTGGTTGAAGTGCGCGGAGCCATCAAGGCGGGCGATAAAGTGGTGGTGAAACCCGCCGCCACCCTGGTTGATGGCAAAGCGGTGCGCCTGGCTGCCAGCAAAGCAGGTACTTGATATGGCAACCCTGGTAGAAATCGAACATCTGGTCAAGTCCTACCAGCGCGGTGGCCAGCGGGTCGAAGTGTTGACCGATATCAGCCTGACCATTGCCGCAGGTGATTTCACGGCGCTGATGGGGCCATCCGGCTCCGGCAAATCAACCTTGCTCAACCTGATCGCCGGTATCGACAAGCCTGACAGCGGCGTGCTACGCATCGACGGCCTGGATATTACCCGCCTCAGCCAAAACGATCTGGCCGGCTGGCGCGCCGCCAATGTCGGCTTCATCTTCCAGTTTTATAACCTGATGCCAGTGTTGAATGCGTTTGAAAACGTCGAACTGCCGCTGCTGTTGAGTGGCTTGTCGCGGCGCGAACGGCGCGAGCGGGTGGAACTGACACTGGAAATGGTGAACCTGGCTGATCGCATGGATCACACGCCGAATGAATTATCGGGTGGGCAGCAACAGCGGGTGGCGATTGCGCGTGCGATTGTCACCGACCCCACCATCATCGTGGCCGATGAACCGACTGGCGATCTGGATCGGCATTCGGCCGAAGAAATCCTGGCTATGATGAACCGGCTGAATCAGGAAATGGGTAAAACCATCATCATGGTCACGCACGACGCCCACGCCGCGCAACAGGCCCGCTCGACCGTGTACCTGGACAAGGGCGAATTGCGCAGCAAGCCGGCGGGTGTTGATTCCGCGCTACGGAGCTGACCATGTATCTGCTCAAGCTGATCACCAAAAACACCACCCGTCACCCGCTGCGCACGCTGTTGACGCTGCTGGGGTTGGTGATTGCGATTTTTGCCTTTGGCTTTTTGCAAACCGTGGTCAATGCCTGGTATGCCGGGGCCAATGCCGCTTCTTCGACCACGCTGGTGACGCGCAACGCTACCTCGCTGGTGTTTTCGCTGCCGATCAATTACGCCGCCAAAATTCGCGCGGTGGACGGGGTGGAAAGCGTGGGCAATGCCAACTGGTTTGGCGGCGTCTATCAGGATCCGAAAAATTTCTTCGCCCAGTTCGCCATTTCCGGTGCCAGTTACCTGGACATTTACCCCGATTATTTACTGCCGCTGGAACAGCGCCAGGCTTTTTTGCGTGACCGCAAAGGCTGCATCGTCGGGCGCAAACTGGCGGAGCAATTTGGCTTCAAGGTGGGCGATGTGGTGCCGATCCGGGGCACCATTTTCCCGGGTAACTGGGAATTTGTGGTGCGCGGCATTTATGACGGCAAACAGCCGACCACCAATACCTCGCAATTCTTTTTTCATTGGGATTATCTGAACGAAACCCTGAAAAAAACCGCCAAACGGCGTGCCAACTATACCGGCGTGTTCGTCATCAAAATTGCCCACGGTGATGAAGCCGCCAGCGTTTCGAATGCGATAGATGCGGTGTTTAAAAATTCGCTGGCGGAAACCCTGACCGAAACCGAAAAAGCCTTTCAACTGGGCTTTGTCTCGATGTCGGAAGCAATTGTCGCCGCCATTAAACTGGTGTCGCTGGTGGTGATTGTGATCATTGTGGCGGTCATGGCCAATACCATGGCGATGAGTGCGCGCGAGCGCATGGGCGAGTATGCCACGCTCAAGGCGCTCGGCTTTGGGCCGGGTTATCTGGCGGCGCTGATTATTGGGGAATCGCTGTTTTTGGCGCTGCTGGGTGGGGTGATTGGCATCGCTTTATTATTTCCCGCTGCCAAAATCTTCAGCGCTGCCGTGGGCACGGTGTTTCCGGTGTTTGAAGTGGCACCCGATACCGCGTTGTGGCAGGCGCTGGCAGCGCTGGCAATCGGCCTGCTGGCGGCAATTTTACCCACCGCGCGCGCCATGCAAGTCAATATTGTGGAAGGCTTGCGCAGCATCGCCTGATGCTGCGCACAAATAATATGACTATTCCCTTCAGTTATATCGCAAAAAACCTGTGGGCGCGACGCATGACCACGCTGCTTACCGCATCCGGCCTGGCGTTGGTGGTATTTGTGTTTGCCACGGTCTTGATGCTGGACGCAGGCTTGCGCGCTACCCTGGTCACTACCGGCGAAATCGACAATGTGCTGGTGATCCGGCGTTCGGCCGAAACCGAAGTGCAGAGTACCATCGCACGCGACCAGGCCACCATTGCCGCCAGCCATGGCGCGGTGGCGTTTGACGGCAGCGGCCAACCGTTTGTCTCCAAAGAAACCGTGGTGTTGATTTCGCTCAACAAGCGCGGCAGTGACAAACCCTCGAATGTGGTGATCCGTGGTGTAGCGCAAAGCGGCCTGGCATTGCGTCCGCAAGTCAAGCTGATGGCGGGCCGCATGTTTCGCCCCGGTTCGTCGGAAATTATTGCCGGGGCCAGCATTGCGCGCCGCTTTGTCGGCGCTGGCATTGGCGAAAAGCTGCGCTTTGGCCAGCGCGAATGGACGGTAGTGGGGTTGTTTGACGCCAATAACAGTGGCTTTGATTCCGAAATCTGGGGCGACGCCGAACAATTGCTGCAAGCCTTCCGCCGTCCGGTGTATTCATCGATGGTGCTGCGCTTGAGCGATCCGGCGCGTTTTGCTGAATACAAGCGCGAGATCGAAGCCGATCCGCGCCTGTCGCTGGAAGCCAGGCGCGAGCAGGATTTTTACAGCGACCAGTCACGCGCGCTGTCGTATTTCATCAAAATTCTGGGCACGGTGCTATCCTTGGTATTTTCGATTGGTGCCATGATCGGCGCTGCCATCACCATGTATGGCTCAGTCGCCAACCGGGTTGGTGAGATCGGCACCTTGCGCGCGCTCGGCTTTACCCAGAACAATATCTTGCTGGCGTTTTTAAGCGAATCGATGTTGCTGGCGCTGGTGGGTGGGGCCATCGGCTTGTTTTTTGCCTCCTTCATGCAGTTTTTATCGTTTTCCACCACCAATTTCCAGTCTTTTTCTGAACTGGCCTTTGGTTTCGA
Organism: Pseudomonadota bacterium; assembly: GCA_039799405.1. Taxonomy (GTDB): domain Bacteria; phylum Pseudomonadota; class Gammaproteobacteria; order Burkholderiales; family Burkholderiaceae_D; genus CAMBDR01. The sequence continues at coordinate 3,997 of JBDLSU010000246.1, forward strand.
TTTGAATCGCCATATCGTGCTGTACTCGCTGCTGTTTTCACTGGTCATGGGCATGGTCGGTGGTTTTTTACCCGCACGCCGCGCCGCCCGTTTGAAAATTGTCGATGCATTGCGGGAGGCGCATTAATACGGTGGTATCCTCAAGTTTCGACGCATTTTGGTAGACAAGCACTATGGAGGTACCATGAGCAGCAAAATTGCCGACTTGTTGGATGGTCTGGAATTGTTTCGCGACTTTGCCTACCCTGAGCTGGAAATCATCGGCCGCTATCTGACGCTGGAAGACGCAGAAGAGGGCAAGGTGATCTTCAAGGAAGGTGACCCCGGCAACTTCATGATGATTTTGACCGTGGGCCGGGTCAACATCTATAAATATACCGATGACGGCAACCAGTTGCTGGCCTGCGAAGTACCGGGCCGGGTGATTGGCGAAATGGCCTTGCTGGATCACGAACGGCGCTCCGCCACCTGCATTGCCGACATCGATTGCGAAATGCTGACCTTCACCCAGACCAATTTAAAGCGCCTGGCCAACGACAACCCGGCCCTGGCTTATCATTTCATGTATTCCCTGGCAGGCATGCTGTCGCGCCGCCTGCGCCGCACCTCCGGGATTGTGGCCGACTTTTTGGGGCATTGAGCGCAACAGGTGAAAATGCTTTATGGCAAGATATGCCGTACAGAAATATACGGTATATGAAATCATCATTGGATTTCTTTATTTCCGTGTGGCATCATTCACCTGTCTCCACTATTCTCTCTCCAAGAAATAGTTTTAAGCCCGCACCGATTGGTAGCGGGTTTTTTTTTGGGCGCAGTATGGGCATACTCTTGGAGCTGCAAGTCCTCCCGCAAGCTGACCACTGCGAGCGAAGTGAAGCGCAACTGCGTGAGGGTGACCGATCGTGGGGAGGAAGCCTGCAACATGCGTGGAAACGCGTGAAGGCAAATCAAGGCGCGGCAGGTGGGGATGGAATGGACATGGTTCAAACTGGAAACTTCCTGAAACACGCCGGTCGGCGATCAGGTCACAACTGATGGCAGGCAGGTATCGGCCCAGTCCGGTACGGCGCGTGGGTATTCCCAAACCCGACGGAAGTGAACCTGAATTGTGGGTACTCACCGTAACCGACCGTCTGATTCAGCAAGCGCTATTACCAGTGCTACTACCGCCGATTGATCCAACATTGAGCAAACACAGCCACGGGTTTTGCTGCGGTCGTCGTGCGCATGATGCCGTGCTGGCAGCACAACGGCATGTGCAAGAAGGCTTTCGGGTGGTGTGGCAGGGGAGTGATCAGTTATACTGGCCTCCCCTATGCCGATGGCAGGCGACTGGCGTCGCCTTGAGGCTTAGAACTTGTGCGCGAATTCTGCAGTCAAGCGAACCGTGCGTGGGTTGGTATAGCTGATTACACGATTAAACGTGGTGGAAACAGCGGTGCCTGCATTATAGGTTTCGTCGATGTTCTGAGCGGTTTGCTTGTTGAACACATTGAAGATATCCATTTTGAGCTGCAAGCCTTTGACTTGCTGTGGCTTGTAGACAAAGTTCAGATCAAGCGAAATATCCCATGGCAAACGGCCTTGCGAGCCACGGTGGGTGATTGCTCCCGCACAGTAGAAGGTGGCAGAAGCATAACCTGGCGTGCCAGGATAGGGGTCGTTACCCAGGCAGTTTTGTGGACGACCTGTTGCTGCCAGGAAATTGCCGCCAATTATAAATTGGGGTGTCAGTTCGTAGTAACCAAACGCCTTGATCTGGTGGGTGCGGTCGTTCGGCAGCAAGCCATCTGCGCCAATTGAGAGTTCAGGATAATCCCAGGTACGAGTATGAGCAACGTCGGTTTGTGCTACGTCGGAAAGGGTTTGGCCTTCGGTGTTACCTCTGTTTCTCGACCAGGTATAGGTGGCTTTTCCGTACCAGCTATTGCGGAAGCTGTGCTCCAGCGATAAGTCCAGCGCAAAGTAGCTGCGCTTTGTTGACGGGAATCCCATATCCGCTCTGGTGAGATGTACCGGGGTATGAACCTTGCCTGCCAGTGCCGGATTGGCATCATTGAAGTCAACCAGAAGGCTGGTATCTTCACCTGGGTTAAAGCTGGCGCAACCGAAGCCACCATAGTTGGCTGTGCTGATTTCAGGATGGCGGGCCAGCCATTTGGCCAGTGGGCGAGCATCGCAGAAGTCATCAATGGTGGATTTTAATTTACGGTACGTGACACGGGCACCCAGGGTGTAATCGCTGGCGATACTGCGTTCAATGCCAACGGTCAGCTCATCCTGGAAGCTGGGCTTCAAATTGGTGGCGGTAACGGTGAGTGGATCTTTGGCTTGGCCAAATTCGTTATTGCTTGACAATACGCCGGTAATTGGAGTCAAGCCAGTTGGGGCACCATTGGCATCCACACCGGTATAAGTGTAGTAGCGTTCGGTAAACGTCGAGCGACTGGCACCACGAACACCAATGTTGGTGGGAACCTGGATCGAATAACGACCGATACTGCCATACACTTTGAGCGAGGCATCGCCATTGACATCCCAGGCGGTGGCGAAACGCGGCGAGCGTTGATTTTTTTGATTCAGGAATACCTGGCCATCACCGTTTTTGTTCTGAAAGCCTTCGTTGCGCAAGCCTGCAGTGATGTAAAAATCTTTGGTGATCTGATATTTGTCTTCGATGTATTGTGCATCCTGATCCGAAGTCACCGAAGTTGCAGTGTTAAACTTCTGTTCGCGCACATAATACCCTTGCGTCCCCAAACCACCACCGGAAGCCACAATCACCCCGGATTGTGTGGTTAAGCGAATCCCGGTATTGGGTGTGGTGGTGCGACGATAAGTCCAGACGCCGCCGCCAGCACGGAACTGACCAGCATTTTGTGAACTCAGGCGATTGTTGTCAAAACCGGCGCGCAGTGTGTGTTTTCCTAACTTATATTCCAGATCCAGACGGAAAGATTTTACTTTGTCGCCTGAGTTATCGGGCAGAATATTGCCGCTGATCGGGTTGGGATTGCGATAGATCAGGCCAGGAGCTTGTGCCGAGGCGACTGCGCCCACCTGGTACAGGGTTTGGTTGGTGCTGAATTCATCAAAGGTATTGGTGTGTTTGATATCGCTTTGGCCGTACAGCGAGGTCAGGGTCAGGTTATCGGTCAGGTTACCGGTGTACTTGATGATCTGGCTATTTGCACCATTGGGGTTTTGCACCGGAACATTGCGATAGTGTGCGTGAAATGCATCAACGCCATTGCTGCCGGTACGGGCCGAATAGGCAATCGGGGTGGCGACACTGTCGCCTGCGCCGGTAAAGCCGGAAAGCACTTCATCGCGGCGGGAATCATCGCCCAGTAATGTGAGTTCCAGTCGGTGATTGTCAGTCAGATTCCAGTCAAATTTGCCGAGGTAGCGCGTGGTTTTGTCCTTACGGTTGGACCAGCCAAAACGCTGCACTTCGTCGCGCAGACTGGCTGAACTCTGGTTTGGGTTTGCACCGGAGAAGCGGGTATTTTGCTGTTCTGCTGATAAAAACATAAACAATTTGTCTTTGATCAGTGGGCCGCCAACATATGCACCAACCGTTGTGCTGGTCAGGCTTAAAGTTTCACGCCTGCGAAACAAGGTGCCGTCAGTTGCACTATTGACGGCTGCACCTGTAGTGCCGTAATAAAGATCGCGCGATCTGGCGCGCAGCGAATTGGGGGAAATGGCATAGGTTGCGCCAACTTCCCAATTATTGGTGCCGTGCTTGGTGGTGAGATTGACCACGCCACCCACTGAGCGACCAAATTCTGCACCAAACCCACCTGTTGTTACCTGAATCTGGCCAATGCCACCAAATGGCAATTCAGTCGCGCCCAACTGGGTCAGCGGGTTGGTGACAGGATAACCGTTGATGTAGTAAGCATTTTCCGAAGCACCGCCGCCGCCGAAGCTGGCACCGCCAGCATAACGCGAGTCAGCGCGGGTGGTGTTGGGTGCCAATTGAATAATTGCATCCACGTTCGGAACGATAGGCAATTTGGCCAGTTCTTTGGCGGTAAACGTCGCGCCATTATTGGTGTTGCTGACGTCGATTTTCTTGCGGCGGGTAGTTACTTCCACTTTTTGTACTGCTGTGGCAGCAAAGCTGGCGTCTACGCCCTGGCCCAACAAGACTTCCACTTCCTGAGATTCGACCACGGTGCCGTTGCGGCTCAACTCAACTTTATAGCGACCGGTAGGCAGTGCCGTAATCGAATAGCGACCATCCGCACCAGGGGTAACTTTACGTTGGGCACCCGTGTCCAGATTACGGATGCTGAGGCTGCTGCCTGCTGCCGATTCAACTTTACCGTTAATAGTACCGGTTGCATTTGATTGCGCCATGGTTGGAGCCTGAATGGCGAAGCCAAGTGCTGTTGCTCCAAACGCAATGGTGAGAGCGCGAGCGACGATTGTTTTTTTAAACATAATTCCCCTCAAGAAATAGTGGTCAGTGGAAAAGCGTTACATGGCATAACTTGGATTTGTGATCTAAGGGTATCTGATAATATGA
>JBDLSU010000247.1:0-8731 GCA_039799405.1 Pseudomonadota bacterium
CAAGCAAGCAGCCGACATGTTTAACAGCATGTTTAACCGCGAAATTCCACCGTTTATGCTGGGCATACCCAAATTGACCAAAAACGCTGCCGTCGCCGTGGTGGCCGCCGCCGCCGCCGAAGCCGATAGCGCCGCCAACCAGGTGGTGAATTGACGATAAAAGCCCCAAATTGCGCGCTATTTGGGGCCAGTTGAGAAAAGCCCTTACCTAATCGAGGCCGCTTCCGGTAGAATAGCGGCCTCATTCCATTTTGAACCATACACCATCATGAGTCTCCAATGCGGCATCGTCGGCTTGCCAAATGTCGGCAAATCCACCCTCTTCAATGCGTTGACCAAAGCAGGCATCGCGGCTGAAAACTATCCATTTTGCACCATCGAACCCAATGTGGGCGTGGTTGAAGTGCCCGATCCGCGCTTGAAAGCCCTGTCCGATGTGGTCAAACCGGAACGTGTGGTCAATGCCATCGTCGAGTTTGTCGATATCGCTGGTCTGGTGGCGGGTGCTTCCAAGGGCGAAGGGCTGGGCAACCAGTTTCTGGCCCACATCCGCGAAACCGATGCCATCATCAACGTGGTGCGCTGTTTTGAAGACGACAATGTGATCCACGTTGCAGGCAAGGTCAGCCCGCTGGACGATATCGAAGTCATCCAGACCGAACTGGCGCTGGCCGACATGGGCACGGTAGAAAAAGCCATCCACCGCGAAAACAAAAAAGCCCGTTCCGGCGACAAAGACGCCGCCAAACTGGTAGCGCTGCTGGAACGCCTGATGCCGCACCTGAACGACGCCAAACCGGTACGCGCCCTGAAGCTGGACGCCGAAGAAATGGCCCTGATTAAACCACTGTGCCTGATCACCGCCAAACCGGCCATGTATGTCGGCAATGTGTCCGACAGCGGCTTTGAAAACAACCCGCTGCTGGATCAACTGGCCGCCTTCGCCAAAGAACAAAACGCCCCGATGGTCGCCATTTGCGCCTCGCTGGAAGCCGAAATCGCCGATCTGGACGACGCCGACAAAGGCGCTTTCCTGGCCGACATGGGCATGGAAGAACCCGGCCTGGACCGCCTGATCCGCGCCGCCTTCAAACTGCTGGGCTTGCAAACCTACTTCACCGCCGGCGTCAAAGAAGTACGCGCCTGGACCATCCACATCGGCGACACCGCCCCCCAGGCCGCTGGCGTGATCCACACTGATTTTGAGCGCGGCTTCATCCGCGCCCAAACCATTGCGTTTGATGATTTCATTCAGTACAAGGGTGAAACCGGGGCCAAGGAAGCAGGCAAGATGCGTGCGGAAGGCAAGGAATATGTGGTGAAAGATGGGGATGTGTTGAACTTCCTGTTTAACGTCTGAGTACCATCCTGATCTGACATTGGCTCAGAAAAGGCATAGGGGAGAATAACTGATCACTCCCCTGCCACACCACCCGGCTCGGCGGATTTCCGATGATTGTGGCTGAGTAATACTCCTATGCCATCGCCGATGCCCATTTTCGCGATGGCGATCAAAGCAAGAAGCTGCGAAATGCCGCAATTGCGCGGGCGATGCCTGCCTGATCGACATCCAGATGCGTCACCATGCGCAACTGGTACAAACCGGTCAGCAGCACACCCGCCGCTTGCAAGTGCGCCTGCAAGGCAGCGGCCTGATCCGGCGCAATATCGACAAACACCATATTGGTTTGCGGTGCTTGCACCCGCAGGCCGGGCAAACCGGCCAAACCGTCGGCCAACTGCTGCGCCAGCGCGTGGTCTTGCGCCAGACGGCTTACGTGGTGCGTGAGCGCATAATCCGCTGCAGCCGCCAGCATACCGACCTGACGCATACCACCACCCAACATTTTGCGCCAGCGCCGGGCGCGTTCAATCAATGCTTTGGAGCCGCACAAGGCCGAGCCGACTGGCGCGCCCAGCCCCTTGGAAAAGCAGACTGACACACTGTCAAAGCGCCCCGCCATGGCGCTCGCTGCGGCATAGGCATCGCCACCCGGCCCGGCCTGCACCAGCGCGGCGTTGAAAATCCGTGCGCCATCCAGATGGCAGGCCAGGCCATGGCGGCGCGCCAGCGCGGTGGCGGCGTCCAGATAGTCCAGCGACAGCACTTTGCCGCCAATACTGTTTTCCAGGCACAGCAAGCGGGTGCGGGCAAAATGCACGTCATCCGGCTTGATATTGGCTTCAATGTCGGCCAAGGCCAGCGAGCCATCGGCTTGGTGGGTGATCGGTTGCGGTTGAATCGAACCCAGCACCGCCGCGCCACCACCTTCATAGCGATAGGTGTGCGCCTGCTGCCCGACCAGATATTCATCCCCGCGCCCGCAATGCGCCATCAGCGCGCACAAATTGCTCTGGGTGCCGGAAGCCATGAACAGCGCCGCTTCAAAGCCGAGCATGTCGGCGATTCTGGCCTGCAGCGCATTGACGCCGGGGTCATCGCCAAACACATCATCACCCAGCGCTGCGGCATGCATCGCGGCACGCATGGCGGGAGTGGGTTGGGTAACGGTATCACTGCGTAAATCGACAATGGTCATGATGGTGAGTCAGAGAAAAATAATCGCGCCAGTATCGCATAGAAAAACCGCAAGCCCGTCCCGAACAGTGTGACCTGATACAATTCCAACCCGGGTCTGGTCAATGACAGTAAAACTTTGCAAAGGATGGGAAATGGATGCGCAGGTAAAAAAAGAAATACTGGCCATGAGCCGCACTGCACATGGTTTGACCGAATCGGCTTATCAAGCAGATGCAAGCAAACAGGGGGACGCGGGCTGGGCTGAAAAACAGCGGGTGCTGCTGGCGGATATGGCGCTGCATTTGCTGCAAACTTCGCTGCGTGATGGCGCGCTTTCCGAAGACGATTTGAAGCGGAATTTGTATTCGATTTTGACCATTTCCGAGCAGTTTATTCCGGGCCGTGGCTTGAAAGCGGTGGCGGATGGTTTGTATTCAAACTGAAGGACACGTTATGCGCAATCTCGCAGATTTGCTATCAAACGATCCCGCCTGGCCGATTCTTTGCCAGTGGATCAGCGAGGCAAAAAACAAAGTTGAAGTATTACCAGCCACTGATCCTGATCGATCAGACGCGCTTTTGCAGCTTCAGGTAACAACCCGCTCGCCGATGGGGGCAGTGGTCTACGAAACGGGCGGCATACTGGTCGACTCTGGCTGGATCAGGTTATTGGGTAGCGGGCATCCACGCCTACCCAGAACCTTACCCGACTGGAACCTTGGTCGAACCTGCCAGGACGACGGTTGCGCGCCATCAATCCTGATTGTTGCGGATGACGTGGTCGGCGGCACTTTTGCCATCAATGGCGGCGACTTCAACGGTGCGCCGGGCCAGGTCTATTATTTCGCACCGGATTCGCTGGCGTGGGAAAGTCTGGATTTTGGATACAGCGACTTTTTGAATTGGGTCTTCAACGGCGATCTGGCGCAGTTCTACCAGGGGCAACGATGGCCACAATGGCAGGATGAAGTACGTGCCTTGCCGGGCGACAGAGGTTTTTATTTTTATCCCAACCTCTGGGCCAAAGGCCCTCCGCTCGAACAGCGTGTCCGTAGTGCCGTCCCAATGGCCGAGTTATATGGGCTACAGTTGGATTTTCAGCGTCAAATGGCGAAGGAAGTCCCTGCTGCGGAATGAACCGCCTAATTGAGTTACGAGCAAACAGTCCGCCAAAACTGCAGAATCGAACCGTTTGGTCGGGATACGGCTTTTTTCTCGTTGAATTTGTGGGCGGCCAGCCGTTCACCGTTACGAAAGCGCCATCATGCTATTTGAATCCCAGCAGTTTGACCATCGTTTGACCAAACCAGTCAGTTGGTCGGGCCATGTTTTTCGCTACTGTGACTTTACCAATATCAGTACTGAGGGTCGTGACGTTGATTCGGTTTTTGTCGGCTGCACAATAGAAAACTGTGAGTGGTATTGGGGGCTATTTAATCTCGCGATATTCATCGACGTAAAATTCAAAGGCTGTACCTTTCGTGGAACCAGTTTTTCGGGATGCAAGTTCATTGAATGCGAGTTTTTGGGCTGTTCATTCATTAAAGACAACCTTAGCGCCGAATGTTCATTTAAGGATATTTCATGGTATGGATGCACACAAAAAAGTTGCGGCGTACTTGAACGCGAGTTCCGCAGCAGGCGCAAGTAAGGTTGGATTAATGGCCTTATTCCAAAATAATTACGATTGATTGGATTTAGTTTCAGCAAGGAGCCAATATGAAAACCTGGAACACCGCCTTTCCTCCCGTCCTGGCCAAACTCCATCAGTTGGAATTCGACTACGACGATGGCGAAGAAATCGAATTTGAACCCTATCAAGCCTTTTTGTCACCCGAGGAAAACGCCGACTGGATCAAGGCGTGGACTGGCAATGCATCGATCGATGGATCTCAGTTTCGCATATTCGGACAAGACGGAACCGGCGGCTACGCGGCACTGTGGCTCACAAATCCCGAAAAGGTGCTCGAAGAGCAGCCGGTAGTTTTTCTTGGTTCAGAGGGCGAGACCGGCGTTGTTGCTGGGAACCTGGACGAGTATCTGTGGCTTCTCGCAGCCGGTATTGGCCCTATGGAGGCCGTTGAGTATCCCGGCCAGGATAGAGAGCCCAACCCGCAGTTCACTGAGTTTGCCCGTATGAATTCAAAGGTTGCCGCAATGAACGGGGCTGAGGTGATTGCACGAGCGAATGCTGCATACCCGTCATTCTCGCAATACATCAGGAGCCTGTGTTGCTAGTCCCCAGCGGGCATGGAGTATTGATGCGCACCCGCTTTCCGATTGCGAGGTTTTCCCGGCCAAAATGACGCGGACAATGTCGTATTTTTGCCGCGCTATGCGTCAACGGTGTTTGTCTACCCAAATTGGAAGAATGCCCTATGCACCTAATCACCATGTGCTACATACCAAAGAGTACTATCTGAACGTAACCTTGCGCCTGCATGAAATTAAAGATGATGATGCATCAGAAGGCCGACTTGTTCTTCGCAGCATCAAGCGGGAACTGATTACAGGCACTTTCCCTTTTTAAATGGCAAAAAATGAAACAACTTTGGGAATTTATTGCAGGCAGCAATGACTTTTGCCCCTATGTTCACTTCGATCCGGACGACGCCTACAGCGGTCTTTTTGAAACCAATGGCAAGCCAATGCAATGGACAGGTACGCCCCGGATTAAGAAATTTGTGGATCGCAAGCCCAAGAATAATATGCCACAGGCAGATTTTGGCTGGTTGCTACCGGGCACGATTATTCTGAGCGAAAGAGCGCATGCCGTGTTGAAGGATTTTCTCCAACAATTTGGCGAGCTGATTTTGCTGGATTGCCATGGGGAAGCACGCCACTTTTACAATATTACCAACCTGGTGACTTGCATTGATTTTGAAAAGTCTGAAAAATCAAGTTCTGACAAATCCATACTCAAAGCTGAGTTTTTGCAGGATGCCATTCCCGAATCAGTACAAATTTTCAAAGACCCGCGCACTGCTGGCGGGCGCATGTATCTTACACAAGCGGCAAAGGATGAGCTGGAGGCCATCATTACCCAAAATGGATTAACCGGATTGCGGCTTTTTGAGGCGGGGAAAAAGTTTTAGGGTAACGGCGGTATTTCATGCCGATACGTGAGGGAGCTGGGGTGTCAGGCTGGCGTTGGTAGGTCGTGTTTGCATGAAAACTGTATTCCGTCCTATGAAAATATCCCGCTTCCCGAATCGGGCAAGAGCAAGCAGTACCAAGTTCCACCATGGTGATAAGGCACCCATGGCACGGACTGTTTCATTTCATGCTTACGAATTAAAATTCGTATCTGGCATTAGCAGAGTTCCTCAGAACTCAAACTATAATACTGATTGCAATTCGTTCCCGGCGACACCATATCCAATAGCCGAATGAATTGCATTGGAGGCTTGCCGGGTTTCATGATTTTAATATACCTGTTTAGCAAACAGCCTAATCACCGGAAACGCAGCGCGCAAGCCATTTTTAGCGGTTTTTTGCAGCCAATGTATACCTCAGGCGCAAATGTATACCGCAGCAGTTGAGGTATACATTACGTTGGGCAGCTTAAGATGATCACCGCCGAAATCGCCAAGACATTTCTTGAGTTCCTGAAGCTCGCACCACGTTATCTCATAGCGCTCGGCTTTATGGCGGCTATCCTCCTTTTTCCAAGTCGCCAGTTCCTTGAGCAAATCGGTGTTGCGGAGTTTGCACAAAATAATCGCGCGATTCTCGGCCTTACCCTTGTTGTCACCATGTCGCTTTTTGTTGTCTCTGTTGCCGCCGATGTAATCGGCCTCATCAAAAAATGGCGGAGACGGCGAAAGCTCTATAGGCACATAACCGATAGACTCCAAAGTCTGACCGAAGATGAAAAGCAAATTCTCCGCTTTTACCTCGCCAAGAATACACGAGCCAATATGCTCCGCATTGAAGATGGCGTCGTTCAAGGTCTCAAAGCCGATGGCATCATTTTTCAATCCGCCTCTCTCGGTAATGTTCTTGAAGGGTTCGCGCATAACATCAGCGACTTTGCGTGGGATTATCTCCACGTACATCCGCATCTGCTCGAAGGAACCACCAACACCTACCGAACTGATAAACGGGCGTCGTATTGGTAACCCGCTGCCCACCCCGTCAGTCGAGAGGAACGCTCCGCCTAACGGCATCGCGCCCCTCACTTTTACGTTGGGCAGCACAACCGAGGCAGCGTCTGGGCGAAGCAAATCTAGGTGCGATACCGAACAATTGTTCGAGAGGACGGGCCGTCGCTGTTCGTCAACCTTATGATTTCGAGTCGATCATCTAGAGCAAAAATGCATCCAACAAAGGAGAATATCATGCAAATCCCGAAAAAATCGCTAGTAGCCATTTTGTTTGCCTTAGTTAATTGTCCTGTAGCAAACGCACAAACGTCGAAATTTGAAGGTGTGGCAGCAATTGCTGCCGGCTCAATAAATCCACCAGATCCCGTAAAAGGATGCAACCGCGCAAAGAGAGACGCTGAGGCGAAGGCGGCAAATGCAGGAAACAAAGGCCTAGTGTCTTGGGACCGCTTGAGTAAGGACAGTGACTGCTCGTTGACCACATAAGGAGCAAGGGGTATGGGCTACGTCTACATTTTCACCGCTCGCGGCAACTTCAGAAGATAAGTTCGGAATTCAATGTGCTCTTTCCAGCAGCGCTGCCCCCCCCCCCATCATTCCACCGGACCTACGCGAAAAGCCGCACAGGTCCGATGAATTCAGACGTTAGACCTCAATGCCCACAATGACATATCACAACTGGAGAAACAAATGAAAGACTCAGCGTCGTTCGTCGAACAGCGTGACTTCTTGCTTGCTGCAGCAGCTTGGCAAGAAACACTTCTGCAAAGCTACCGAAGTTTGCACGTCACTATTCAGGGGTTTCTCATAGCGACGAGCTCAGCGGTCTTGGCCGTTCAGCTAACTGGACCTATTCAGGATCAGTCTGCGCGGCCACTCGCAGCCGTGCTCTTTAATGTTATCTTTACAGCCATATTGGCATTTCTCTTCTGGCTACAGCGCAAGACTGCGTTTGAACTCAAAGGTGTGGTCGAGAGCCGTGCATCGGATATAACCCATTGGCACAGAGAAATAATTCTGGTCGAGAACGAGCTTGTGTCGTCGCAGCGCGCCTTTACCTACTTCAAAATGTGGCAACACGCCCACCGAGCTGATGTTGAGCATCTTCTCCCAGGAGATCTTCCAGAACAGGGGGTTTCTGGTGAGGCGTTAGATGAGCTAATCGGAAAGGGCTTGGGCCATACACGCCGCGTTCTCGATGTCAACCTATTCGAACGGATCCACGTGCTTTCACAAGGTACGCTGCTTGCCAGTGCGGCAATTACGTCGTGGTTCACAGTGGTATGGTGGCGTTCTCTTCCCGCATAAGGGCGATGCCTCTTAAAAAACACCCCTTAACCATCTGATTTTCATGACCTTTTCAAACAGATAATTTGTGTTGGTCAAGTTTTTTCCGACACCCCCAATAGGTTTTTTTGCTGTCATTTTCCGCTCGTAGTCGGCGGGCGACAGGTACTCAGTCCACGACGCTTCTATGTATCTGCAAAGGACAATAAACTATGAAGTTCAAAAACCGCAACCTGCGCACTATAGCCGAGATGATTATCGGTGATGCCGACTACTTCCCTTATCGTTCAAGCAGCTATATCACCCAGTTTTTTGAGGAATGCGATCTGGATTTTGTGCACGATGGGTCTACCCGATGGTCTTGGACAGTTGGTTGCTTAACCGAGCTACTCGAAGACCCTCAACCACAGGCCAACGCATTACCAGAACGCTTCGTTCACGTTTTACGTGTCCTGATGCAGAAGTCTGATGCAGACGACAATGACCCACAAAGACTTCTTGCCCTAGGGACATTGAACAAGCCTCTTGAACGCGAAGGATTCGAAGCGTTTTATGGTGAAGACAACCAGCTCTACATCCGTCACATCGGATCAAAGACGCTGTCTATCGCCCCAAATCCACATCGGCCATTTACTCCAAACGAAATCAAACGACGAGAACAGCTTATTGCCTATCTTGATAAGTGTTCGGAAGACAACTTGATCGAGGATATTCTTCTACCCCTGTTTCGCCAACTGGGCTTTCATCGAATCACAGCCGCCGGTCATAAAGACAAAGCACTTGAATATGGAAAAGACGTTTGGATGCGCTACATTCT
>JBDLSU010000248.1:0-5912 GCA_039799405.1 Pseudomonadota bacterium
ATGGACGCAAATGGGATTGCTTGATCGATCCCGATAATCAATAAGCTGAGTAATGGACGACATTTATTATTTGATTGACAGGTAAAAAGCTGGATATTATAATCTTTCCCTTTGTGAAAACCTCAAGGAATTTTTGTTATGTCCAAATCATTTAATGCAATGTCAAAAAAAGAGATTAAGACTGCAGCGCATACTTTTGCCAATCTGAATCAGGAAAAGATGGGTTCGATGCTTTCACTGGCACTCAATGGCGGCGAAGCCGTTTCTGCACAAAGTGGTGCCCCGGCTGGTGCAGCTTCTGCACTTAATCCTTATCCTGCTTATTTGATTGAACAGGCCGACCGCTTGCCTTGGAATGGTTTGACGCCAACTTTGGCACGTCCGCATAATACCTGTGCTGAAGCACACCTTTGGTGTGAACTAACCGGGCGCGGAAAAAATCCGAAAAACTATACGCTGGTTTCGTTCAATGCCAAGGGGATTATTGCCGCACCCTGCGCAAATTGTGCACAGTGGGTTGAACGCGCGTTTGGCGCAGTGTATGCAGAAACTACGTCATACGAAGGGCATGCTCGCCAGAAGCCTTAAGCGTCGCTGACCTATCCTCTGGCTGGTAGCACGGGAGTATCACCTTAATCGGAAGGGGATACCGCTTTTGGTTTCTTTAGCAACTGCAGCGTACCTCATTTGCATCATTGACCAATTCCCCCGGCATTTCCCCTGTTGCCAGCGGCAAGCCATCGCGCTGCCAGAAATCCAGCCCACCCAGCAATTCTTTCACCTTAAAACCCAGTTTTGCCAGTTTATAGGCACCCTTGGTCGAACCATTGCAGCCGATGCCATCACAATACGTCACATAGGTTTTTTCCCGATCCAGATTAGCGGTACTGGCCTGATCCATCAGGCGGTGCGGAAAGCTGATGGCACCCGGAATATGCCCGGCCGCATAGTGCGCGGGCGAACGGGTATCGATGACGACGATGTCACTGATGCGGTTGCGTAAATCTTCGGCTACGTCGGCAGAATCGGTGTGGTAGCACAGCTTCGCCAGCATGAAATCCATGCTTTGCTGTGGGCTGGGGGCGGGAAATTCGAGGACGAGTGAGTGCATGGGTGGCTCCTGGTAAGAAGGTGTGAGAAGGAAAATCAACAACGCTGCATTATAGAATCGATTTGGCCTTATGATTAAGACCAATTTCAATCATTCAATAAGGCCAATCATGTCAAGCGGGCAGCAATCCAGTTTGTAGTTAACCCGGTTTCAGCAAAGTCAGCGCGAGCAGCATTTTCGACGGCCACAGCGCGCAATTGGCGCAAGCCGTGACCGCAGAATTTATCGAATCCGGCCATTTCTCCCGCCATGTGCGCCAGATGCGCTTGCTATATGGTGCCCGGCGCGATTTGTTGCGCCAGCAAATCCGGCACTTTGCTGGTTTGCGCAAAGAAGAAATTGTGGCGGCGCTGGAGCAGTTGGCGCGTCTTGCGCCAGATTGAGGTGCCAGCGAGCAAACCCAGCCAAACTCAGGCAAACAACTGCAACCCCGCAGGCTTGATCAAGCCTTTTTGCGGAAACACCCGTTCCAGTTGGGTTTCATCCAGCGCAAAATGTTTTTGCGCCACCTGACCCAGCACGCTACGGAAATCGGTGCTTACCGCCAGATCGCGTCCTTCATACAATTGTCCCGCCTCAAGACCTGGCCAGGCCCCATGGATTTTGCCGCCAGTCAGGGTATCGCCCAATAGCCACATCACATTGCCATGGCCGTGGTCGGTGCCGCCGTTGCCGTTCTGGCGTGCGGTGCGGCCAAATTCTGACATCACCACGATCACGGTGTCTTTCATCAACGGCCCCAGCTCGCGCGTCAGGCGCGCCAGCCCATGGCCCAGTGGTTGCAAGCGTTGCGCCAACTGGCCCTGGCCTGCACCCTGGTTGGCGTGAGTGTCCCAGCCACCGAGCGCCAGAAAGGCCATCTGGATGCGCGGTTCATTGCGCATCAGGCGCGCCAGCCGGGTGGCGTCGTCGGGGAAGCCGTTGGGGAGCGGTGCGCCCATGTCGGCGGCATTCATGTCCATTGCATCGGGCTTTTCGGCGGCGGCCATCAAATCCTTGTGGGCGGCTTTGGCGTCCTGGTAGGTTTTACCGAGCCTGGCATCGTTTTTATACAGTTGATCAAACGCCTGCGCCACAACAGGGCGATCCAGCAAATTGGCGCGGGTGCCAGCCGCGCCAGCGGCGATGGTGCTGCTGGTGGCGCTGCCGCTCAGGATGCGTGGCAGCACCGGGCCGATGGCGAGCGCGCGGGTGGGCGAATTGGGGCCGGGTAGTTGGGTCAGCAAGCGATTCATCCAGCCATCGGCGGTGGCTTTGTTGCCGGGGGTGCCGGATTCCAGATAATCTTGCGCGTCAAAATGCGAGCGGGTGGTGTCGTTGGAGCCGCAGGCGTGGACAAAGGCCAGCTTTTTTTGCTGCCACAGCGGCATCAGGTCGGACAATGCCGGGTGCAAACCAAAATAGCCATCCAGCGCCAGCGCACCGTTTTCTTGCCCCGGTTTGGCGAGTGCAATGCCCGGGCGCAGGCGGTTGTAGTTGGCATCGCCCAGCGGTGCGACGATGTTCAGGCCATCGGCGGCACCGCGCAGCATGACCACAATCAATTTTTTGTTATTGCCCGGTTTGCCGGGCTGCGTGGTCGCTCCGCTGGCCGGGTCGGCCGCATAAGCGAGGCGAATATTACCCAGGGTAAGCAGGCTGCTGCTGGCGGCAGCTTGTAAAAAAAATCGGCGTTGCATAAAAGTCTCCTGAAAGGTGTCTGGCGCTACGCTGGCTAATTTAGTGGCGCATAAAATCGGGGCTGCCCAGCACCATGGCGGCGCGCAGGGTAGCGGGTTGTTGTTGAATTATCTCCCGGGTAGCCGGACTGATGCTGCTGCCCAAGGTGGCAAGCAGCTTGGCGGTGTCCGCGCTGCTATTTTGTGCCAGCGCTTGTTCGCCGGGCGTAGCCTGGCGCTCCAGTTGTTTCTTACTCATTGTGGGGTTTTTCGGGGCTTGGCCCAGCGGCAGGCG
Source organism: Pseudomonadota bacterium (assembly GCA_039799405.1). Taxonomy (GTDB): domain Bacteria; phylum Pseudomonadota; class Gammaproteobacteria; order Burkholderiales; family Burkholderiaceae_D; genus CAMBDR01. The sequence continues at coordinate 3,065 of JBDLSU010000248.1, forward strand.
GCCGGTGGCGAGGGCGGTGGCGAACTGGATGCGCCGGGTCAGCGCGTCCGGGTTAAGCCAGGCTGCTTCGGTATTTTTATAGCCGTCCGGGGTTGGGCTGCCATATAGCGGCATACCTAACTGTTGCAAGGTGCCCAGCAGGGGCCGGATGTTTTCAACCGGGATGGCGCTGGCGCGGGTGGCTGACACCACGAATTGATACGGGGTTTTGAATTTGCTGCCACTGGCATTGAGAAACCCGGGGCTGGCGAACAGCGCTTTCAATACCGGGCGGATTTCGCCCTTGTTTTGCAAAAATACCTGGGCCAGGTTTTGCACCAGTTTGGCATCGGGCTGATCCTGTACAAAATATTGCGCCAGTTTAAAGCTGATGAATTTGGCGGTGGCCGGGTGTTGTGCCAGCACATCCAGCGCAAATTCACCTTCGGCCTGACCATTGGCCGTTACCGTTTTACCGAGCCAGATTTTGCTGCCGTTATCATGGCGCAGTGGATCGAAGCGAAATAATTCGTTGCTGTCGATACCACCGCGCGCGGCAAAGGTCCAGCCAGTGAACATGCGTGCCAGTTCGGTGACATCGTTCTGGGTATAACCGCCATCCACGCCCAGGGTATGCAATTCCATCAGTTCGCGCGCATAGTTTTCATTCAAACCGCTGGCTTTGACTTTTTGTGGGCTAAGGCCAAAACGCAGCGCGCGCTGCGCGGTATAGCCCGCTTTGGTGGAAAGCCAGTTGTCCAGATAGAACAACATCGCCGGGTGTTTGGCGGTAGCGCCCAGCAACTGGCGCAAATTGCCCAGCACATAGGGGCGAATGGCATCGCGTTCATAGCTGGTAATCAGGGCGCGGTCCAGCCCTTTGCCAGCGTACACATTGAAGTGGTTGTACCAAAAATCGACCATCACTTCTTCCAGTTGGCGCGGGCTGTCGATGGCGCGTAACAGCCTGCCTTCGGCCCGTTGTTCCGCCACATGCATCGCTTCTTCTTTGGCTTGTTGCTTGTCGCTGGCGTTGTCACTTCGGGCAGCCTGGCGTGCTTCGCGAAAGGCCGTCAGCATTTGGCCGCTGCCTGCCTGTTCGGTTTCAAGCCGGGCCAGCCTTTGTTGCAAGCTGGCGGGAAGCGGGATGGTTTCGGGTTGCAGTTGTTGCGCAATGTAGGCCGCTACGCCAATTTTCTGGACATACTGCACATCGCCCGGTTTCGGGCCGTAGGCCAGGCGGTTTAATACGTGCAGGGCTTGTTGTTCGGTGCTGAGGGCGGCGCTTGTGTTGGCAGGTGCGCTCGTGGTTGTGTTGACGGGGTTGCTGGCAGTGGCACTGGCAGCGGCTGCTGGCTTGTCATTGGTGCCGGAGGCGGGCGCGGCAAGCGCATCCGGGCTGTGGCAGAGCAGGGCAGTCAAACAAAAGATCGGGGTGCTGAGTAAAAAAGGTCGCTGCATGACAGGCTCCAGACATGGGGACGGGGTTGGCTTGGTGCTATCATCTTGGCTTGTGCCCGGACGCGCCAGCTTTGTTTCGTAAAAAGAGTAAGAAATTGCTACCCTGGTAAGATCGTCGGCACAGCTTTGCTATGAACGCAATGTAACAAGGCTTTCGCTACTGTATGATATTGGCAACGGGCAAGCTACCGCTCACACTGGAACAAGGGGAGTACGATGCGCAAACGGGTAATGGCCATATTGGCTGCCACGCTATTGGCCGGGCCAGCCCAGGCCGGGTTTCATAACGGTATTTTGGCCTATCTGGCGGAAGATTTTGTGGTGGCCTATCGCGAATTGAAACCGCTGGCCGACAAGGGCAATGTGAATGCCCAATATTATCTGGGCACCATGTATGACAATGGCTGGGGCGTCGGCAAAAATCGCGCTACCGCTGCTGATCTGTATCAAAAATCCGGCGAACAAGGCAATACCGATGCGCTCTACAATCTGGGCATCATGTACAGCAAGGGTGACGGCGTTGAAAAAGATCTGGCGCTGGCCGCCAAGGTCTATCGTAAAGCCACTGAAATGGGCGATCTCAATTCCATGACCAATCTGGCGACCCTGTATGCCGATGGTCAGGGCGTTGCCAAGGATTTGAAGCAGGCGCTGATTTTGTACCGCCGTGCCGCCGACCGGGGCCATGTGCTGGCGCAATACAATCTGGCAATCATGCTCGAATTGGGCGAGGGTGGCCCGGCCGACGGGGGCCAGGCCTGGCGCTGGTATAAACGCGCGGCAGATGCGGGTGATCCGGATGCGATCAAGCGCGTGGCCAAAGCCTACAAAAATGGCGAACTGGGGCAGGAAGCCAACGCCCAGGCGGCCGCCAGTTGGGCTGCCAAAGCCAAATGAACCGGATGGTAGCATGAGTGAGCAAGCAGTCAAGCCGCAAGGCTCCAGCGGCCCGGGCGCAAATGCCAAATTTGTCAGCGGCTCCACCATGCGCCATGTGCTGGTGATGTCGGCTACCGGCTCGGTCGGTTTGCTGGCGGTGTTTGTGGTCGATGTTTTAAACTTGTTCTATATCTCGCGCCTGGGCCAGCAGGAACTGGCCGCAGCGGTCGGCTATGCCGGTACCATTTTGTTTTTCTTCACATCAATTGCGATTGGCTTGTCGATTGCCGCCACCGCGCTCACTTCGCGCGCGCTGGGCGCAGGCAACCGGGTTTGCGCGCAAGAACTGGCGGGCGCATCGCTGTTGGTGATGGGCTTGACGCTGGCGCTGTTGGCCTTGCTGTTGAGCCCGTTTTTGGAGCCTGTGTTGCATGCGTTGGGCGCGCGCGGCCCGACCGCCTGGCATGCGCGCCGCTTCATGCTGATTGTCATGCCATCGATTCCCTTGCTTGGGCTTGGCATGGTGCTC
>JBDLSU010000249.1:0-4781 GCA_039799405.1 Pseudomonadota bacterium
AAGAACTGGCGCAATTACAAGAAGCGGACCCGGCAGAGCAGGATAGCGCGCGCATTGCCGAGCTGAAAGAGCAAATCCACCACTATCGCACCCGCTTGCTGGCGATTCCTTTCCTCGACCCGTTTGACTTGCGCTACACCAATCGCATCAAAGTGCCAAAACCGATGAGCCAGTGTGTGATGTTTTGCATCATGGACGTATCCGGCTCCATGGATCAGGCCAAAAAAGATACCGCCAAACGCTTCTTCATTTTGCTGTATCTGTTTTTAACCCGGGTCTACGACAAAATCGAAGTGGTGTTCATCCGGCACCACACCACCGCCACCGAAGTCGATGAAAACGAATTTTTCAATTCGCGCGAATCCGGCGGCACCGTGGTCTCGTCCGCGCTCAATTTACTTACCGAAGTGATTCAGGCGCGTTATGCCAAGGGCGACTGGAATAATTATGTGGCGCAAGCTTCGGACGGCGACAACTGGGACAATGATTCCATCCTGTGCCGCCAGATGATGATCAACACCATCATGCCGCTGGTGCAGTATTTTACCTATGTCGAAATTACCGACGGCCCGCCGCAAAACCTGTGGGAGCAATACCAGCAAATCCTCGAACATCATCCGCATTTCGCCATGCAAAAGATCGAAAAGCCCGGTGATATTTACCCGGTGTTCCGCGAATTGTTTAAAAAGCAGCCAACATGAGGAAAATCGACACCCGCAGCGGCAAGCACCAAGCCTTGCCCGAGCAGTCGGAATGGACGTTCGAGTTAATCGAACAAGTCCATGAAGAAATCCGCCGCGTGGCACAGGATTTCAAACTCGACACTTACCCCAACCAACTCGAAATCATCACCGCCGAGCAAATGATGGACGCCTATGCCTCGGTCGGGATGCCGGTGTCTTACCACCACTGGTCGTTCGGCAAGCATTTTCTATCCACCGAAAAAAGTTACAAGCGCGGGCAAATGGGGCTGGCGTATGAAATCGTCATCAACTCCAACCCCTGCATCGCCTACTTGATGGAAGAAAACAGCCTGACCATGCAGGCACTGGTGATTGCGCATGCGGCGTATGGGCATAACTCCTTCTTCAAGGGCAATTATCTGTTCAAAACCTGGACCGATGCCGATGCCATTATCGATTATTTGCTGTTCGCCAAAAACTATATTGCCGAATGTGAAGTGCGGCATGGCATTGAGGCGGTGGAACTGCTGCTCGACTCTTGCCACGCGCTGCAAAACCATGGGGTGGATCGCTATAAACGGCCAAATAAAATCTCGGTGGCAGAAGAGCGGCGGCGTATGGAAGAGCGTGACAAGCATGCGCAATCGCAAATCAACGAGCTATGGCGCACCATTCCGGTCAAGGTGACGGAAGAGGTGGACGAAGTCGAGCGGCGCTTCCCGCCCGAACCGGAAGAAAACCTGCTGTATTTCATCGAAAAATATGCGCCCTTGCTGGAACCCTGGCAGCGCGAAATTGTGCGCATCTGCCGCAAAATTTCGCAATACTTTTACCCGCAGCGGCAAACCCAGGTCATGAACGAAGGCTGGGCCACCTTCTGGCATTACACCATTCTCAACCGCTTGTACGACGAAGGCATTGTTGGCAACGGCTTCATGATGGAATTTTTAAAAAGCCATACCAACGTCATCTACCAGCCACCGGTGACCAGCAAGTATTACAGCGGCATCAACCCGTATGCACTCGGCTTTGCCATGATGTGCGACATTCGCCGCATTTGCGAGCACCCGACGCTTGAGGATCGCGAATGGTTTCCCGACATTGCCGGCAAAGACTGGTTAAGCACGCTCAACTTTGCCATGCGCAACTTCAAGGATGAAAGCTTCATCGCGCAATACCTGTCGCCCAAACTGATCCGCGATTTCCGCTTCTTTGCTATTCTGGACGACGACCGCAACGAACAACTGGCCGTATCAGCCATCCATGACGATGCTGGTTACCGCCATGTGCGCCAGCAACTGGCTGACCAGTACAATCTGGGCAATCGCGAGCCGAACATCCAGGTCTGGTCCGTCAACACCCGCGACGACCGCGCCCTCACGCTACGCCACATGCAATACCAGCGCCGCCCGCTCAACCAGCAGGCGCAGGAAGTGATGAAACATGTGGCGCGGTTGTGGGGCTTTGATGTCAAGCTGGAATCGGTGGATCCGGATGGCAAGGTGGTCTCGATGATCGAGACCAAGCGCGAGAAACGTAGCAGGGGCTAAAATCCGTGCCAGCGCTGCTAGCGCTGGAAATCCCCCTTACGGGGAGGGGAATAAACCCACTCACGCTGCCAGCAGCGCCTGACTACTTGCGCTACTGCCCTCGCGCGGTGAAGCTTAGCTCATGGCAGGGAAGTTTTCGGCGACAAGTTTGCCGATCACCTGCCCATTCTTTTCACCTTCACGGCCATCGAACTCCCAATGCACGCCCAAATACACGCGGCTGAGTACATTTTCTTCAATCGCGCTGGCAATGGTCAGCTTGCGCTCATGGCGTGCGCGCACCCCGGTAGCGCCCACTGATTCACCATTGAGTTCTTCCGATACCAGCGTGAAGGCAAAGGTATCAGGCAAACAAAGCATATTGGCCGCTGCACGGATGGCTGCCGTACCAAATGTGGCGTGGCCCGAAGGGTAGGCCGGGAAGTTGGGGGTGGCAGCGGCCTTGCCCGGTTGGTTGGTCGGTGGTGCGCCCAGTGGCATCCAGTACGGATCACCCGCGGTTTTGGGATTCTCGTCTCCTTTGCCAGTTGGCCCCCAACCTGCATCAGCTTCGCGGATGCCCAGTACCGGACGCCAGATGTTGTACTTGTATTTTTCCGCCCAGGCCTGAATGCCGGCATCTGCCATCGCGACGTTGATCATGGCGAATAACCTGGCATTGTCGGCCTCGGAAACGCCTTGCTTTTTCGAAATGGCACGGATCACCTGATTGTATAAACGGGGTGGCACGCCAATATTACGCGGGCCATCGTAAGCCCAGAACAGGCCGATGGTGGTTTCTTCGGGCGTGCGGGTGCTGCCCTGGCTACGGCCTTTTTCCATGACTTTTTTATAGTCCTGGGCATAAGCGGCAGAATTTAAGGCCGGTGGTGGGGAACCCGGTACCTTGGTATTGAGTTGCGCAATGCCAAACGGTTTGACATTGCCCCACAGCGGCCCCAGAAAACCCTGGCCGGGGCTGGTAGGGTCGGCGCGGTGATATCCGGCACCGACATTAGGGACATAAGCGTCATTTGAGGCTTCGGAACCGTCGCCTTCGCGGGACGCCAGCATCTTCGCTGCCACCAGCGAGCCATAGTTGATGCCGTTGGAAATTTGTGCTGCCTGGCTGCTCACACTGGCCACAAACTTGCCATGTTCTTTCCAGATTTCATCCTTTTGACGGCTGAACAAGGCAATCAGCGTCAGGGCGGCGGCGGTTGCTACCGCAACCTGTGCGGTGGGCAGATCATTGCTGACAGCGGGCACTTCGGTCGCGCTGTAAGTCAGATATTTGGGGCCACCCTGAATGCCAACCCAGGCATCGTACATGGCCAGATGGACGATAGCCAAAGCACGCGAAGTGCGGGTTGGCCCACCTTGTTGTGGCGTAGGATTGACTGCCGGATCGCTGCTACTAAAATCAACCTTGGTAACATCAAGAGAAACTTTATTCCAATAGAGAATTGCATCCATTAATACTTACTCCTTATCAGTTGTTCATACACAAAACCACACACAAAACCGCGCATCAAACCACACACCTGATCACGTACCCGGGCACGCTTGTGAGCGTGCGCAATCCGGGCTTCATTTCAAGTAGCGTATTACTTGACCTTAAAAATCATGGTGGCAGTTTGCGCCTTCTAATCCGCTTCTCGCCCCGGGCGTCAAACCTTCAGGGCGTTTCGGCAGTTGAGGTAGAGCAGTATGAAACAAAAGGAAGGGTAAAAAAAGATGCAATTCGACCAAATTTTCATCGGATCAGTTTGAATATTTTGATACTGTTATGGTGGATTTTATGCTGATCTGTTTTACTGCCCGGAAAATGGCAAACAAGGCCCGGCCAGATCCGTGTTTTTAAGTGTTTATTACAATTTTGGCTGGCAGTGCCGATGCATCAGGCCTGGGCTTACAACTTAGCCCTGCCCATCCAGAAACACATCATCGCGCGCCGACATGCTGATCGCCCTGATGGCCGGATCGGTCATGCGCGGTTCGGTGGTGATGGCCCACAGTTGTTCGGTAATGTCAGGAATATGGCCGATTTCGATCACATTGTATTGCTGGCAGATTTGCTGGCGGGTGGCGCTGGGTGCGACGAAGATGCCCGCACCGGCGCGGCCGAACGCTTTCATGAGGGCGCTGTCGTCAAATTCGCCGACGATAAGCGGATGCAGATTGCGCTGTTCCAGCCATTTCAACAGCATCGGCTGCAGTGCCACGTCTTCACCCGGTAGCAGCAAGGGGGCACCGTGCAGCAGGGCGGGGAAGGATTGCTTCAGGGTTTGCGCCAGTTTTTCGCTGGCAAACACGCTCAGGCCGCATTCGCCCAGCAAATGGCTGTAAGCGCGCACGTTTAAATGGCTGGGCATGGGCTGGTCGGCCAGGATCATATCGAGCCGGTGTACCGCCAGTTCTGCCAGCAACAGCGACAAACGCCCTTCGCGGCAGATCAGCCGGATCGGTGCGGGCAGCTTCATGGCCGGTTCCAGCAGGCGGTAAGCCAATACCTTGGAAACCGCATCGGTTACGCCAACCCGAAAGCGCCGGGATTGCAAGGTGGTTT
>JBDLSU010000250.1:0-4502 GCA_039799405.1 Pseudomonadota bacterium
CAATCGAAATGCGCCAATGACGGCTATTCCCACGCTGATCAGACATACGCCTGGCAAAATTGACCCAGAATTGACCCTGGACAACATTGGCCCGATAGAAAAAACAAGGCGCCACATACGGAAAAAATTGGAGTCCAGCAAAACCAATGGCATCACACTAGAAAACATAAAACAAAAAGATGCGGATCTATACGAATTAGCCAGTAATATACGCAGCAGCGTTAAACAAAAAAAAAACAATATACAGGCACCGATGAAATATTTAAATTTTTGAAGGGCATCAATGATTTGGCTAGGCTGGCGCCGCTTGTAGATGTGGAGTTTCCGTTTGATGATTATGCAGACGTAGACACACTCCCTGTCATCCGCGTTCAATTCACGCATCTAAAAGATAATTCAGAAAAATTAGGTACTCTGACATTACTAGATACACCTGGACCTAACGAATCGGGCCAGAATCGGCTACGTCCAATGCTAAAAGAACAGTTACGCAAAGCATCTGCTGTGTTAGCCGTCATTGACTATACTCAAATAAAATCCGAGGCCGACGCTCAGATTCGAAAAGATATCGCAGAAATATCAGATGTCGCAAAAGACAGAATATTTGCGCTACTTAATAAATTCGACCAAAAAGGCGCAAACGATCCCAATGAAGTCGACACAAAAAATACTATTCACGATTTAATGAAAATTGACAACAAATCCATCATAAGTAAAGAAAATATTTTTCCGACATCATCGCTAAACGCATACCTGTCCACCAGAGCAATCCAGGAAATCAATAAAACAGGGAAACTACCTTCCATCAATCCAGAAAAAGAAAACTGGGTGAATTTATTTGTTAAAAAAGCATTTGGCGAAATTTGGGATTGCGGTGTGCCGCTTGACCCTGAAATTATTACAAGGGTCGCCAAAACCATGTTGAGAAATTCTCTCTTCGAAAAACCAGTAGAGAATGTAATTCACATGGCTCATTCCAACGCCGCCGCCATCGCGTTGGACTCGGCAGCAAAAAAACTAACGAGTGCTGTAGAAGCACTGCACACTATATGCATCATCCGCGACGCATCTCTCAAGAAAAAAACAAGTGAACTGCAGGAATTAGTTAAATCATTGCAGGACGACATTGCAACTCTAACAGAGTGCGAGCAAGCTGTATCTGATAAGCAAAAAGTCATGCTGGAAGAGTTTCAGGATGTGATCAATAATGAGCTAGAATCCGTAAAAAAAAGCACTACCATCGAAGTAAACAAATACTTAGGCAAAGGAAGGGAAAAAGAAGCCGAAATTAAAAAATCAGCCAATTCAGCAGCAGAAGCACTGCAGCCATTCGCCCCGTGGTTTTCAAAAATACTCAGCGGGGCACTTGATTTTATTCACACAAACCCCTCAAAAAGCCCCATCAAAGAAGGAACCAAAGAAATAAACTTCCGACAGGACAAGAAATCTGCGGAAGATCTAATAAAAAATATTGAAAAAGCAGTATCCGACATCATAGAAAATTCCAGCAGTACTATTGAAAAAAGGTTAGATTTAGTTTTGCACGCATTTGAGAACAACTTTCAATCCAATGTCGTAGACTCTGCCAACAAAGTAGTGCAATCCTTGCAAGAAAAAATGAGCCGGGAAGGATTCACGGAATTATCAATACAGTTACCGGAAAGGGCGGAGCTTGATTTAAAGCTTTATGGAACCCGAATGTTATCGGATGCAATTGAAGCAAAATCACGCACAGAAAGCATAAAAAGCGAGCAGAGTGGTATATGGGGCGGCACCAAGCGGCTATTTGGAGGTATTTTTGGAGCATCCTGGGGCTTTGACGAATTCAATGTGCAAGTCACAGATTACAAGGTAGATATTGAAAAAATAAAAAGCCATGTAGGTGCGTCGATAAATAATTCTTTCGATGGATTAACCGATAGTCTGCGACTACAAGTAGATCAGCCACTAAAAGCTGCTACAGATGCCTTCTTTGCCACATTCCGTGGCACCATCGAGGGAATTCGAGGCGATCTGCAGCAAAGTGTGGCGGACAAATCCAAGGATCACGCAACACAGCAATCGATCATTGACTACCTGAGCCATTTAAAGAAGACTCTTCCAGCACAGATTGCCGATGTAAATGCGCTCAATACAGATGTCAAGGCGCTCAAAAGAACGGCAACCGCCTGATCGGAGCAAAAAATGTCCGCCACAGACCAGTTGCACCAAAAATCTGAAGTAAATCGACCAAATTCCGAACTCTTCAAGGTATTCAATGCTCTGCCAGAAAAATTCCTAGTTGACTTCGCCAATGGCATTGACGTGGCACGTGACCACTCACGCGTTCAATACCAGCGCAGCAGCTTTTTTGCACGCATATATGATGGCGTGACAGGTCAATCCGGTCGCAGACAACACGCGATCAATGCAAGTTTGACCGATGGGTTAGAAGGATCGTTGCGTTGGTTGACTGATTTAACCAAAGAAGTCACACGCAGCAGTCAGGCATTGTCACGGGTTCACGCAAGAGTGGGGGAGTTGCAATCCAATGTTGCACAGTTGGCCAACTACTCAGCAGATACACGAGAGATGCTGCAGGAACTGGATCAGCGATTGATGCGCCAGACTGAAAGCCTTGCCCTTGAAATTAACCGCGTCGATCTGGAGCAACGGGCGGCCCGCCAGTTGAATCAAGTTTTTGATAAATGGGAAGCCGGCTCTTTTGGGATGCTGCCACCTTTGGCTAGACTATCCGCTAGCTTGGAAGAGCTTTTCTGGGGAGATTTTGGCAGCCTCTGTCAAACCCGTAATGGCTCGAATTTATGCAGCAACTTACTGGATCAATTGATACATAAGTCCATCATTCGTCTAAACTCAGATATTTCTCGCATGAACATTGACTCCAGTCGTCGCGTGGACATGAAAAATTGGCTTCGAACTCCAGAAAACTTGGACTTCACAATTCCTGCTGCTGATGCAACACAGGCTCTGCAATACTTGGGTGATTGGTCAGATGTAAAAAAACACCCATTTACCCACAGCGTGACGCAGCGCCCCGGCACGTTCCCGCTAGAACTACCAAGATTGATGGCGGCTGACCGAGCAGCGACTGCCTTGGTTAATGAGCGTTTTGTGGAGAGTAGCTATGTCTGCTGAGTGGCGCGTGGGTTTGGTCCTATCGGGCGGTGGTGCAAAAGGAGCCTATCAAGCAGGCGTGGTCAAAGCACTAAGTGAATTGGGTGCGCAAGTAGATGCAATTGCAGGTGCAAGCATTGGGGCACTCAATGGCGCTGTGCTGGCTGCAGCACCTTCACTGAAGGTTGGTGCTCAGCATTTAGAAGAAGTGTGGACAAGATTGGCCGAATCCTCGCCTCTTGAGTTCAATCGACCAGCATATCTCGACATACTATTGGCTGCAGGCTCCGCCTTCAAAATACCGTTTCTGGTCAACATTATTCCCGTCGCCTGGGAAATAATTCCGGCCCTCAAACTTCCTGCACTGGAGGGAGTATTGAAGATAGTCGGTACTTTAAACAAGCAGATAGCCGGAAACGAAGCCAATGACGGAGTGCTATCCAATGGGCCGCTACGGCGCCTGATGGATGCATATCTCGAAGCAGAGAAGCTGCACAATGGAACACCGCTGTACGTATCGGCATATCCCACTGCAAGCATCCGCCAAGATTTGGTCGGAATCATCCGCGCAGAACTAGGGCTGGGTGAGAACCAACATGCAGAATTTTTCCATGTGCAGGCACAACCTCGCGACGAACAGCGAAAATTACTGCTGGCTTCCGCCGCGATACCAATGCTCTTCGCCCCTCAGGAAATAAACGGAAAGATTTATACCGATGGTGGGCAAGGTGGCTGGAGCACAGCCCAAGGCAATACCCCGATTCAACCGCTGTTGGATGCCGGCTACAAAAATATCTTGGTGACACACCTCAGCGATGGCTCTCTATGGAATCGTCAGAAGTTTCCAGACGCCACCATCCTAGAAATCCGCCCTCGCCGCAGCATCAGCCGCAGTAAAGGTTCATTAGGAGGCGCGAAGGATTTGCTGGGCTTCGATCGCGCTAATATTCAATCGCTGATAGAGCAGGGATATGAAGACACCTTGCATTGTGTGGGGCGAGTACGCGATGCCTCAAACTCGCGGCGCCTGTTGGACGATGCTCAGCAGGCAGTAGCCAAAGCAGAGGATGCCCTGCAAGGCTCGGAGAAAGCCATGCGTAATGCTATGAATCGCTTGGAGCATAGGTGATCAGAATTACCAAAAATTGGCGGAGACGCTGCGCATAATGCAGGTCCGCTGATTGATTTTCCTCTATGGCCTCGATTCACTCCACTGCAGACGCTGTAAAAGCCGCCGGCCACCGCGCCGAAACCCGCGTCCTTACCGCCCTCACCCACCTCCCCGCCCCCTGGCAGCACTTCCACACCGTCGAATGGCGCACCCTCACGCGCCACGGCGAGAGCATCGGCGAGGCGGATGTCATCGTCTTCCACCCCCAGCACGG
>JBDLSU010000251.1:0-4904 GCA_039799405.1 Pseudomonadota bacterium
ATTATTGCGTCCCCAGGGCGTAGGCTGGAGCAATTTGTTGCAGGTGTCGAGCATGGTCGCCCAAAATGAGGAGGTACTATGGGTCGGCACCTGGCAGGGGCTGCACTGGTTTCATCCGGCCAGTGGTCAGGTCAGGCAGATCCAGGCTGATATGCATGACCCGAATGCGCTTGGGAATGGCCCGATCCACAGCCTCCTGATCGATACCAGCCATCGTCTGTGGGTTGGTACCGGCGGCAGTGGTTTATATGTGATGGTGTCGCAATCGAATGACGGGAAGCCACAATTTGTGCGGGTCAAGGGCTTGCGCAATACCAATATCAACAAGCTGGTGATGGATAAAACCGGCATGATATGGGTCAGCAGCGACGATGGCCTGGTGCGGATCGACCCGGCAACCTTGCAGGTAATGACCCTGCAAAGCCCGGATGGCCTGGCCATTAGCGCCTATTGGCCGGGCGCAGGGGCGGTGACCCGGGAGGGCGAAGTATTGTTTGGCGGACTGGGCGGCTTGACCGTGGTGCGCCCGGCCTGGTACAAAAAATGGGACTACAAACCCCCCGTGGTACTGACCGAATTGAGTGTCGGCGGGCGGGTGCAAAATGCCCAGCGCCTGAACCTGGTGGCCGGCCCGGGCGGTATTCATCTGTCACCCCAGGACAACCAGCTTAATGTCGAATTTGCCGCGCTCGACTTTTCCGCCCCGGAATTAAATCGCTATCAATACTGGCTGGAAGGTTATGACCAGCAATGGCATAGCAGCGATGCCAATCGCCGTCTGGCCACCTATGCCAATTTGCCACCCGGCCAATACCAGTTGCATTTGCGCGGCACCGGGCGCAGCGGTGTGTGGAGCGCCACCCGCACCTTCCCAATTGAAGTGCAAGCAGCCTGGTACCAGACCTGGTGGAGCAAAGTGGCGCTTACCCTGGGCGGCCTGCTATTGGCGCTGCTGCTGCTTACTGCGCTGGTGCAGCGCCGTACCCATTTGTTGCGCCTGCGGCAGCAGCAATTGCAGCTCGAAGTGAATCAGCGCACCAGCCAGTTGCAGGCGATCCAGGCCGAACTGTTGGCCGCCAATCAGGACATGAACCATGTCAATGACGATCTGGCGCTATGGGTAGATACCTTGCGCCATCTGGGCGAAGTCGGGCAGGAAATTACCGCCAAACTGAAAATCAGCTCCGTCACCGAAGTGTTGCAACGCCATGTTGAAAGCCTGATGAATGTGGCTGCCATGGTGTTGCTGCGAATTGAACCGGAAGGCCAGCAGTCCAGCCTGTTGCTGGCGCGTATTGACGGCCAAAGCGTCAGCGATTTTGGCCCGTTCCGGCTTGATGACGACAGTTTTGTAGCGCAAGTGGCGCAGGGCAGGCAAGAACTGTTGCTGCAGAAAGCCGCCATCAGTGGCCGTGCTACCCCGAGCCAAAGCCTGTTTGTGCCGCTGGTAATCGATCAGCGCTTGCTGGGGGTGATGGCGATTGAATCGCAACCCGGTGAACAATATGGTGAACGCGAATGCCTGATCTTTCGCACCTTGTGCGCCTATGGTGCCATCGCGCTCGACAACGCCGAAGCCTACCGCCAGGTCGGCGTCACCCTCAAAACCCTGGGCGACACCCAGGCGCAACTGGTGCAACAGGCCAAAATTGCTTCACTCGGTACGCTTACCGCCGGGGTCGCGCATGAAATCAACAACCCGGCCAACTTTGCCTATGTTGGCTCCTACAATTTGCGCCAGCAACTGGCGCTGTTCCACCGCTACCTGCTGGATTTGTCCGGCCCGGAAGCCCCCGCCGATTTGCTGGCCGCCTTGCAGGCGCGCTTTGACGAATTGGGCGAATCCTTGAATGTTATTACCGAAGGCGCGACCCGCATCCGCGATCTGGTCAAGGATTTGCGCACCTTTTCACGGCTGGATGAAGCCGACTGGAAAGAAGTGGCGATTGCCGATAGCCTCTCTGCTACCGTCAACCTGGTGCGCACCCAATATGCGCATCAGGTAGAAATCATCGCCGAACTCGACGCCAACCCGACCCTGATGTGCTGGCCCGCCCAATTGAACCAGGTGTTCATGAACCTGATCGTCAACGCCTGCCAGGCCATTGCCAAACGGCCCGAACCAAACGATGGCAGCGTACTGCCGCACGGCCGCCTTGTCATCCGCAGCCGGCTGGAGGCGCAAGACTGGCTGCTGCTGGAATTTGAAGACAATGGCATCGGCATGAGTGCCGAACTGATCGAACACATCTTCGACCCGTTTTTCACCACCAAGGGCGTGGGCGAAGGCATGGGCATGGGGTTGTCGATCACGCTGGGCATTATCGACAAACACCGGGGCCATATCGATGTGAAATCCAGCCCCGGGCAGGGCAGTTGCTTTATTTTGCGCCTGCCACTGAGCCAGCAGGCGATTGTGAAGGAAGAAGCGGCGGCTTTGCCTGCAGCGCGTGCAGCGTAGCATTCGCAGGGAGGGCAAAGGTGGGCAAAGGTGCCCACGCCGCTACTTTTCGCCAGTCTGCAAGCGCCACAGCGCCGCATACACGCCATTGGCTGCCAGCAACTGCTCATGGCTGCCCTGTTCCTTGATCTCCCCCTGCTCAATCACATAGATCGCATCGGCATTGCGTACCGTGGAAAGGCGGTGCGCCACCATGATGGTGGTGCGGCCCCGGGCTACATGTTCCAGCGAGCGCTGGATGGCGGCTTCGGTTTCATTGTCCACCGCGCTGGTGGCTTCATCCAGCAATAAAATCGCCGGGTCTTTCAATATGGCACGCGCCAGTGCCAGGCGCTGGCGTTGCCCGCCCGAGAGCTTTTGCCCGCGCTCGCCAATTTGGGTCTGGTAGCCTTGCGGCAAATTGATGATGAAATCGTGCGCTTCGGCCGCGCGCGCAGCGGCTTCAATGCTGGCGGCGCTGGTGTCGGGCAAACCGTAGGCAATATTGTCCGCCACGCTGCCATCGGTTAAAAACACATCCTGGCTGACATAGCCAATCTGCCGCCGCAGATCGGACAAGTTCAAACCCTGAATGTCGCGCCCATCGAGCAAGATGCTGCCACTGTCGGGTGTGTAAAAACGCAGCAACAGCTTGATCAGGGTACTTTTGCCGGAACCAGTGCTGCCCACCAGCGCCACGCTTTGCCCGGCCTGCACCTCAAAGCTGATATTGCGCACAATTTTGGCTGGCGCGCTGTTGCTGGCATCCATGGCACCATAAGCAAATTCGATATGCTCAAATTTCAAGCCGCCCCTGGCCTTGGCAATATGCTCACCTTCGTAGGCAATGGTAATCGGGCTTTGCAGCAGCGCCAGTACCCGCTCAATCGATGACATCGAACGCTGATATAAATCGGCGATATCGGCCAGCCCGGTAAACGGCCACAGCAGGCGCTGGGTCAGGTACACCAGTACCGAATAACTGCCGATGCCAATTTCACCCGACAAAGCCATCTTGCCGCCATACACCAGCGTCGCCACAAAACCGGCCAGAATCGCCATGCGGATCACCGGGGTGATGGCCGCCGAGAGTTGGATGGCGCGCGCATTGCTGTGGCGGTATTCGTTACTGGCTTGCTCGATGCGTTGCGCTTCAAACGCTTCGGCAGTAAACGCCTTGATGGTGGCAATGCCAAGCAAGTGATTATTCAGGCGGCCATTGATCACCCCCGCCGCTTCGCGCACTTCGGCATAGCGCGGGGCCAGTTGGCGCTGAAACCAGAAGGTGCCATACAAAATAATCGGCACCGGCAGCAGCGAAATCAAGGCCAGCTTGGGGGCCAGCATGAAGAACACTGCACCAATCATGATGGACGAGGACAGCACCTGCAAAATGCTGTTGATGCCGCCGTTCAAGAAGCGTTCCATCTGGTTGATGTCGTCATTTAAAATCGACATCAGCTTGCCCGTGCTTTTATTTTCAAAGTAAGCCAGCGGCAGTTTTTGAATATGGCGGTAGGCATCCAGGCGTAAATCGTGTTGCATCGACTGCGCCAGATTGCGCCATTTGGTCTGGTATAGAAATTCAAACAGCGATTCTCCCAGCCAGATCAACACCGTCAGCAAACCCAGCAACATCAGTTGATCCATGGTGTCGGTGACGCCAAAACGCGCCAGGAAGGAATCCTTTTTATTGGCGATGACATCGACCGCAATTCCGATCAATACCTCGGGCAGCACGTCGAAAAATTTATTCAAAATCGAATACAGGCTGGCCAGCAGGGCGGTGGCACGGTATTGACGGGCGTATTGGAACAGGCGGCGTAATGGGTTCATTGAAAGCGGTAAGATTGAAAAAATGTGTGGGCAGTGCAGGCTTATTCACCAAAGGCAGCGGTAACTTTTAACACCTCTTCGGCCGTGCTCAAGCCTTCGACAATTTTGTGGGCACCAGCCATGCGCAAGGGTTTCATGCCGTCCGCCATGCTTTGGCTGCGCAAGGCATTCAAATCGGTTTCGGGCCGGATCAGCTTGGTAAATTGCGGCGAGATGGTGAGTAATTCATACAAGCCGGTACGGCCACGGTAGCCGGTCTGGCGGCATTCCGGGCAGCCGACCGGACGGTAAATTTTTGCTGGCTTGGGAATATTCCAGATGCCGCCAATGCTGTGCCAGATATCGTCATTCAATTGGCCGTCATCCTGTTTGCAGTGGGTACACAGCGTGCGTACCAGGCGCTGCGCCATAATGCCGATCAGGGTAGCTTCCAGCAAATAATACGGCACCCCCAGTTCCAGCAAGCGCATCACCGCCGACGGCGCGTCATTGGTGTGCAGGGTGGACAGCACCAGATGCCCGGTGAGCGCCGCCTGGATGGCCACCTCGGCCGTCTCCAGGTCGCGCACCTCGCCGACCATGATGATGTCGGGGTCCTGGCGCAGCAGGGCGCGCACGCCGTCGGCAA
>JBDLSU010000252.1:0-11497 GCA_039799405.1 Pseudomonadota bacterium
TGGCCGGGGAATTTGAAAAAGTGAAGAAGGGTGACCCGCGCTTTAACCAGACCGAAGACCTGGTGGCTGATGCGCTGCGCTTTGAAAAAATCCTCCAATCGCGGCGCTACCCCAGCCTGCAGGTAAAGAGCGAAATGATTCCGAATGAAGACCATTTAACGGTGGCCCCCATCACCGCTACCCGTGGTGTCATGTGGGCGTTTGCCAAAAAATAGCGCGGCATTTCTGCCACATCAGGCAATAAATTTTTATTTTCTATTGCCTGATGGCTTATTCTATTGCAAACCATCATCCGTCCTTATGAATAAATCCACCCATCAGGCTGCGCGCCGCAAATGGCTGTTTGCTGGCATTGCCTTGCTGCTGCAAGGGGCTTGGGCCATGTATAGCAATTACCCGGCAGGCTGGCAAATCGCAGGACAGGCGGCGCTGTTGCATGGCGTGTTTTGTGGCGCGCAAACGCTGGTTTCTGCGATGGTGATGGAGTTTTTTTACAGTTTGAGCAAGCATCCCTGGCTGAAACTGGCTTTGCCGGTGGCAGGCACTGCGCTCTTGATGATAGGGTTGGTGGCGCTGTTGCATGTGCTCAACCACACCCCGCATATTTTGCAGACCATTATGCCGACCATTGTGTTGGGCTTGCCGTACTACCTGTTTTACACCTTGCTGTTATGGCGTAGTGATCCAGGCCGCCAGTAGTTTTCCTGCCTGCTTGAGCGCATATGAAGGATAAAAATGAACACCACCATCAATAAATATAACCGCGCCCGCTACTTCTTCCATGCCGGACGTGAACCGGATGCCTATCTCGATTACGCCAACGCCATCTACCACGGCAAAGTGCGCGCTTACTGGCGCGGCGGCTTGCAAATTATCCTGAACAAATTTGTGCTGCAAGAGCAGCAAACGACTTTGCCACGCCTGACCCTGGGCGAACCGGCACTGGGCTTGATATTGAGCGGAATGCAGATTCTGGAAGTCAGAAATTTCGTCAAGACTGGCAAAATTTCGCTGACGCTGGAAGCGCCCGACCAGGCCGGTAGCGATTTGCTGGATGCGCATTTGCGCGCCATGAAGGGCGGCTACCAGGTCAGCAAGGGCATGGCGGCGGATCGCTTGCCCGGTTCCACCGTAAAAACCCATTACTCCACGGCGGCGGTGGCGCAGCGGCGCAACTGGGTGGAAAACCTGACCGGCACCACGCTCACCACCTTGTCGCAATCGGTATTTGATCCGGAAAGCCTGGCTGGCAATATTGAAAATTACCTGGGTGCAGTGCAAATCCCGGTCGGGATTGCCGGGCCGGTGCTGGTGCGCGGCGATTATACCGATGGCTTTGTGCCGGTGCCGATTGCCACCACCGAAGGCGCGCTGGTGCGCTCGATCAGTCGCGGGGCCAAGGTGTGCGCACGTGCGGGTGGGGTGCAGGTTTCGGTGCGTGGACAAAGCATGATCCGTGCGCCCGCTTTCATTTGCGATTCGATGCGTGGCGCGCTGAATCTGGAACGCTGGATTTTGGGGCATCAGCGCGAAATTACCCAAAAGGCCGAGCAAACTTCGTCAGTGGCGGTGCTGCGCGAGCTGAAAATTTACGTGTACGACAACACCCTGCACCTGCTGTTTTGCTACACCACCGGCGATGCCTCGGGCCAGAACATGACTTCGTCTTGCACCTGGAGCGCCTGCGAATGGATACGCGATCAAATCGTCGATTATGAAGGCATCGGCTTCCAGAAATACTATATCGAAGGCAATATGTCAGGCGACAAAAAGCTCAGTCACCTCAATCTGTCGGGCCAGCGCGGCGTGTCGGTGATTGCCACTTGTTATATTCCGGATGAATTGCTGATGCGCTACCTGCGGGTGGATAGCCAGACCCTGGCCGAATACGTGCATGTGGCCGAAGTGTCGGGGCTGAATCTGGGCATACGCGGGCAAAACGGCAATATCGCGAATGTGATTGCGGGCATTTTCACCGCCACCGGGCAAGACATTGCCTGCGTACATGAATCCACTGTCGGCATCTTCAAGGTGCGCACCGACGGGCGCGGCCTGCATTGCAATTTGAGTTTGCCGGGTCTGGTAATAGGCACCGTTGGCGGCGGTACGCGCTTGCCAACCCAGCGCGAATGTCTGGAAATGATGGGTTGCCACGGCAATGGCAAACTGTTCCGCTTTGCCGAAATTATCGCCGCCACTTGTCTGGCGCTGGATATTTCCACCGCGTCGGCAATTGTCAGCCATGATTTTGTCAGCGCGCATAACAATCTTGGGCGCAACCGCCCCGGTGCCGGATTGACGGCGGCGGAACTGAACGCGGCGTTTCTGGATGAATTGGCTAACAATGAGGCAGGCCGCAACGTACTGCCGCTGGGGCCGATTCTGGCGGCGCAAGAGATACCGTTGCTGGCCAATGACGGCATTCTCAACGATCTGGGGCAAGACCGGCGCAAGAAGCAAATCATTGGCTTGCACCGTTTTCAGCTTCAACTGGCACCCGCTGACGGCAATAGCGCTGCCGCCGTGCGTAGCGTGATGCTCAAACTCAAAGGCGATGACGATGAATTGATCGCCACCGGCACCAAGCTGGCGATGTTGGCAGGCGACACCCGGCTGGCCGGACTGTTTGCCGCGCAATCGGAGATTTTTAATATTGAAGACAGCCATGTGCGCGAGTTGATGATTTATCGCGATGCCCCCGCCAGCATGCAGGCACTGCTGCCGGACTGTTACGGCACCCGCATCGACAACAAGCGCAAAATCTACGCCTTGTTGATGCAGGATTTAAGCGCTTGCCACCTGTTAAACAGCGTCAACCAGCCACGTCAATGGCAAACCGCCGATATTGAATTGGTACTCTCCAGCATGGCGCAAATGCATGCGCACTATCTGGGCCGTACCGAAACCATTCCGGCGGACTGGCGCGTGCGCCGCTTCGACCCCGGCCAAAACCATCGCTGTCTGGAATTGCTGAAAGAACTGACCCAGGTTAACCGCGAAAACCACCCCTGGTTCCACCAAAGCGGCTTGCCGGAAGAAATCAACGCCTTCCTGTTTGATATTGACAGCCACAGCGCACGCATGGCCGCCAGTTGGCAAACCCTGACCCATAACGACTTTAATCCGCGTAACCTGTGCCTGCAGCCAGAGCAAAGCGGCGGCGGTGGTAGTGGTTCGAGCACCAGCAGCGGCTACCGCCTGAAACTGTACGACTGGGAACTGGCGCTGGTGCAAAACCCGCAGCGCGATTTAATCGAATTTTTGGCTTATGTACTGACGCCGCAAGCCAGCGCAGAAGAATTTTTCGGCTATAGCGAATGCTATCGCCAGCAACTGCAACAGCACAGCGGGCAAGACTTGCCGCGCGCCGAATTTGAAGCGCTGCTACGCCTGAACGCGCAATGGTTTGCCGCCCTGCGCCTGAATTTATACCTGATGGCGCATGGCTTGCTGCACTTCAGCTATCTGGAACGGGTGTGCCAAACGCTCGCCACCATTCTGGGCCAGGTGATGCCTGCCACCAGCCTTGACCAAATCGACAGGACTTGACCATGAGCACGCCACCAGTAGAATCATCCGCGCAAAACCATCAACAAAATGCGCTACGTCAGCAGTTTTATGCCCATCTGGCGCAAAGCAACTACGCCACCCTGTTGCCGTTTGATGTAAGCGCGGGCCAGGAAAACCCACGGGTCGGCTCCAAAGCGGCACGCCTGGGTGAATTGTGCGCCGCCGGGTTTCGCGTGCCGCATGGCTTTACCGTCAGCGTGCAAGCGTTTCACGAATTTTGCCGCCTCAACCAGATCGACCTGAGCCAGGCGCGCGCCCAGCCGGAGCAGGTGATGCAGCAAATCAGCCAGGGCAAGCTGCCGGATGCATTATCAAGCGATATCAGCCAGGCGCTCACGCTGCTGGGGCCGGGGCAATTTGCGGTGCGCTCATCCTCGCTGGCGGAAGACGGGGCCGCGCATTCCATGGCCGGGCAGTTTGACACTTTTCTGGAAACCCCGACGCAGCAGGTGGAACAGCGGGTGCGCGATTGTTGGTCTGGCATGTTCAACCCGCGCGTGATGGCGTACACCGAAAAAAGCGGTCAGCAAGGGGCCAATTTGCGCATGGGGGTGGTGATTCAAAAACAAATCCACGCGCTGTATGCCGGGGTCTTGTTCACCATCGACCCGCGCAGCAAAGTGGCCGACAAGCTGGTGATTGAATGGGTGGAAGGGTTGGGTGAAAAGCTGGTTTCCGGTGAAGTCAACCCGGAACGGCTGTTCGTCAGCCGCGTGGCCTGCGTATTGCCGGACAACTTGCCGCCCCAGCTAAAACCCGCGCTGGAACAACTGGTGCAACAAGCCCTGCGCGCCGAAATTTACTTTGATTGCCCGCTCGACATGGAGTTTTGTGTCGATGAGGCCGGGCTATGGCTGCTGCAAGCACGCCCGATCACCGCGCTGCAAGCCAAAGACCAGGTGGTATGGACCAATGTGAATATGGCCGAAAACTTTCCGCACCCGGTAGCGCCCTTCACCTGGAGCATTGTGGACCGCTTTTACACCTATTACATGACGAACATTTTGCGTCTGTTTGGCTGGAGCGAACGCGAACTGCAAAGCGCGCAGCCGGTGGTAGCGTGCCTGACCGGGGTACAAGCCGGGCGCATTTACTACAACATCAATAACTGGTACGAAGTGCTGCATTTTTTCCCGGCGGGCAAACACTTGCAAAAGTTTTTGGATAACTACATCGGCCAAAACGTGCCGTTTGAATTTACCCCCGGCGACACCGCGCAAAAAGTCGGCAGAAACACCGACAGCAAGCTGGCGCAAGGCATGGTGTGGGCGCGCTTGCTGATGCTGCATCTGCGCGGCAAACATCATCTGAATTTGTTTGAACAGCGCTTTTACGAACACCGCGCCCAGTGGCGCAGCAAACCGTATAGCAGCCTGAGCCTGGCGGAACTGCCGGGCAAGATCGAAGCATTATTTTCCGGCTTTGTTGATCGCTACTACTATGCCCAGGGCATTGCCGACATCATGGTCTTGATCTTCCCGGGTTTGCTGAAGCTGTTGATCAAGCGCTGGCTACCGAAATACAAAGACGATCCGGACGCCGCCGCGATTGGCTTGTTTCAGGGGCTGGAAATCAAAAGCACCGAACCAGCACGCATCATTACCGAGCTGGCGCAATTTATCGGCAACCATCCGCCGCTGCAAACACTGTTGCAGCAAGACCAGTTCGCCCAACTGGAAGCCGCCCTGGCACCGGAACAGCGCGCCCTGTTTGAACGCTATATGGCGCATTTTGGCGCGCGCTGCTACCACGAATGCATGATCGTCTACCCCACTTTTGAAGAACGTACCGATTTGTTCTGGGATCTGGTGAAGAAATACCAGGTGATACTGGCCGGGCCACAACGCGAAAAAAGTGGCAATGCACAGGACAGCGACGATTTTGCCAATCAATTGATCCAGCATCTGCCCTGGCACCAGCGCTGGCTGTTTCGCAGCGTACTGAAAAAAGCCTTTGGTGCCATCGCCCTGCGTGAACAGGGCCGCATTATCCGCAGCCTGTTGTTTGGTGAAATCCGTTTGATGACGCTGGAAATTGGCAAGCATTTGCAGCGCAGCGGCTTGCTGCTGGAGCGCGATGACGTGTTTTTTCTGTTGCGGCGCGAGATTGAAGATATCGTCAACGGCAAATACCAGTTGCCGGAAACCATTCCCGCGTTGATCGCCAGCCGCAAGGCCACGCTGGCGGCGCAAGAAAAAATCGATCCGCCGGAATTCTTTTTGCTGGAGCGCGGGCGCTACTACACGCCACCGCTGGAAGCCAGTGTAGACCACCATCGCGCCGGGGCCAGCTTGCGTGGGGTGCCGGTATCGAATGGCGTGGTGCGGGCGCAGGTGCGGATTATTCTCGATCCGATCAATGACAACCGGCTGGCGGCGGGCGATATTTTGGTGACGCGCACCACCGACCCCGGCTGGACGCCTTTGTTCATGATTGCGGGTGGACTGATTCTGGAACGCGGCGGTTTGCTCTCACATGGCGCGATTGTGGCGCGTGAATTTGGCATTCCGGCAGTGGTGGGGGTGGAAGGCGCGGTGCGGCGGCTGGTGGATGGCGAGATTGTGACGCTGAACGCAAATACCGGGGAGATTTTGCGTGATGTGGCCGAGGAGGCAGCGGAGGATGACGCCAAGTCTGCTGCTCAGGATGCTGCAGGCACTCCGGCCGCACCCGCGCAAGCCGCCCCGCAAGCGCAGGCGTGAAGCCCATGCTGCGCGATCTGTGGCGCTACATTCGCGAGCGCTTCGCCCTGCCTGCCAGCCTGCCGCTGTCCGCCATCCTCTGGCTGGCCGCGCCGTGGCACCGCGCTGGCGCATTCAGCCACATCATGGCGGGCTGCGTGGGCGTATTTTTCGCGCTGCTTGCGCTGCGCATTGCCGACGATATCAACAGTCTGGAACAAGACCGCTTGCGCAAACCGGAGCGCGGCCTGTGCAGCGGCGCAATATCGGCCGCGCACCTGCGCACCTGGGTGGTGTGCTTGCTGCCCTGCGCCCTGGTCCTCCAGGCATTTGCGCTCTGGCCTGACAACGCTGCACCGGCCAGCGGCCTGCTGCAACACAGTGCGCCAAACGCCCTGCTGATCACCGGCACCGTGTTGGCTTATTGTGCTTATTTCCATTACAAAAAACGCCTGCCGCTACTGCTACGTCCGTGCTGTTCAAATCTGCTATTCCTGACCTTGCCGCTGCTTGGGCTTTCCGCTACAAGCGATGCCACGCACTGGCCAGACGCGCTGTGGCTCGGCCTGTTCTGCTGGTGCAGCGCCATCGGCCACGAGTTCGCCCACAATGTCCGCGCCGCCAACGAAAGTGAAGCACCAGACGGGCAACCCTTGGCACCGGATTATGTCGATCTATTGGGCAGCCGTGGCGTATTCTGGCTGGCACTCGGCCTGTATCTGCTGGCATCAATTGCCGCGCTGGCGCTGGTGAGCCGCCACAGCCTGCACCCGGTATTTGGCTGGAGCGTGGCGCTGGCCGTCATCGGCCTGGCTTTTTTATTTGCGCGCCTGTGGCAACAACCCGGCCTAGCGCGCGCCCGCGCCTTGTATGTGCCGGGCTTTTTGTTTTTTTTGCTGCCGCTATTACTCGATCTGCTGGCCGCTTATTTGACCCCGTATCTGCTCCGGTATCTGCCACTGTAAGCGAAAGGAAAACCGATGTTCATTCAAATCCTGTACCTGATTTTGCCGATCTTGCTCGGTGGTTTGTGCAATATGATTTTCGTTAAGATCAGTTGGCTGAATCAGTTAAAAGTACCGCTGGATGCAGGCCGCAACGGCGCGGATGGCAAGCGCATTTTTGGCGACAACAAAACCGTGAAAGGCTTTATCGGCATGCCGCTGTTCACCGCGCTGTGGTTTGGCGTTTTCCACTGGCTGGCGCATGCCTCCCCGGCTGCGCAAGCGCTGTCGCTGATCCCGTTTCACACTTTTTCCGCGCTGAGTGCCTTGCTGTATGGCGGCGTCTGGGGGCTGGGTTATGTGCTGGCCGAATTGCCCAATAGCTGGATCAAGCGCCGGCTCGACATCGCCCCCGGCAAAAACAGCAATGGCCCATTGCGTTGGCTGTTTATCTTTTTTGATCAAGCCGATTCCGTCATCGGCTGCCTGATTGCGCTGCACCTGTTTTATACGCCGCCGCTGGACTTGGCGCTGATAATTGGCGCTATCGCCATCGGCGTGCATTTTGCGATGAATTTTCTGCTGTATGCGCTGGGGCTGAAGCAGCAATACCTGTGAGCGAGGCTATGAGGAATTACGTGATTTTCAACACTAATCCCAGATCAGCCTTCTCATCACTCGACTTGGAAACTTCGGCAAGTGGGTTAAAATGTATTTGTCTTCACCAGCTATCGCCAGGAGCAAAGTATGTCCGAAACCAAACCATATATTAAAACATTTGAGGATGAGCTTGATTGGAAACTTCTTGATCAGTTGCATGGTGTCGTTTCTCAAATTAGCAGTTTTTGTTTTGAGACGAAAAAATTTTGCGTAACGATTCAGTTTGTGGTTATAACCTTGCTTGCGAAATTTACAAAAGATCAAATTGCCGATTCCTTGTTTGTGGTTGGACTGCTTATCCCGCTATGCTTCTGGTTCCTTGATGCCATTGCCTATTACTATCAGGTCAAGATTCGCGGTTCCATGGAATTAATTTCGATACGATTGAAAACACGAAATATACCCTCATTAGTAATCTCAACAGAACCAGATATTGATGAAAGCAAACATTTGATCGCAGGCGGTAGAGGAACCAGAAAATGGTATCGTAGGGTTTTTGATGCGCTGATCAACCATTCAATGTGGATCTATGGCCTGATGATTAGCTTGGATGGCATTTTATGGCTGTTGTTTTGGAAAGGGATCATTCGATGAATGTCTTCGTCAGCTACACCCGGCGCGATGGAGTCGTCACTTTGGACATGCTAAAACGTCTGCACAGCCATCTGCTGGGCGTCTGCACACCATTTGTACACGCAATAGAACAACCAACCATCAAACATCAACAATTGTCGGTGTTCTTGGCTCTGTTCCGTGCGCACATTGTTATTTTAATTATCTCTCCGGGAATATACCTTTCGCCATGGGTGCGATTAGAACTGTTCGTAGCCCGGTTGCTATTGCGCCCGATCATTTCCATTGATCAAGAGGTGGTAGCGCAACTGAGCGGCAATTCGCCAAACATAATTTGATGAGCATCACAACGGAGTGGCTGCGCTCGGCAGCCCTCGCCCCTCAGCGCCGCCACTTCAGGGTTGCGACACAGGTTTTGCCGTTAAACAGCAAGGGAGCCGTCTCCAATACCAGCAAACCCTCGTCAAAGCGATAAAAGCGCTTGAATTCGGTGCCGATCCAGTTCGGGAATAAGCACCCTTCCAGAAAGTGGCTGACGCAATGCTGTTCCTGATCGACGGCATAACGCCCCCAATAGGCGATATAGCCATCAAACGCGGCCTTGGTTTCTTCGGGCAAGCCTTGCAATACATCCGGGCCGACGAAGTGGGAACGATCGGATTTCATGATTTGCACCGCCATCTGACCATCCGGGTGGTAATGGATGTGGCCGGAGAAGTGTGGCCCCCATGGGTAAGTGGCTTCACCGCTGTCGGTGACAAATAAATAGTCCACCAAAAACCAGTTGCCAATCAGTTTTTCTGCGTCGTTCATGGTTACTTGCTCCTCAAGGTCAGATAGCTTGCGGCGCGGCCCCCAAATGGGCTTGGAGCTGCGCCAGTAATGCATGGGAATGTAACATCGAAATATGGTCGCCCGCCACCTGTATTTGCCGATAGTCCGCACTCAATTCGCGCCAGCCTTGCTGCATCGCGTGATCCAGCACGGTATCATCCCCAGCACAAAAATGCAGCAAAGGCAGCGCCAGCGGCTTGCTGTGCTGGTAGCGGTAGCGATCCAGCAGCGCCAAATCACGCAGCAGCAAGGCGATCAAATCTTGCCGCACCGCGTCGTCCATCGCCACGCTGTAACCGGGGAACAAGCCGGGCAGGTTGGTTGCCGCCATGGCGACAAAATCAGCGCGACTGCCCACCGTCTGGGGTGCGGCTGCGCCCACCAGCCACACGGCTTGCGCCAGCAGGCCGTGGCTGTGCGCCAGCGCCTGTGCCAGTTCCCAGGCCAGCAGAGCACCCAGGCTATGGCCGAGCAAATGAAAGTGGCAACCTTGCAAACGCTCGACCAGGCCGGGCAACAGCGCTTGCACCAGCTCGGCCAGGGTGGCCGGGGTATCGACTTCAATCAAATCGCCACGTCCGGGTAATTGCACTGCCAGCAATTCGACCTGCTGGCCCAAATGCCTGGCCCATTCATGAAACATGGCCGGATTGCCCCCTGCGCAGTGCAAGCAAAGCAGTTTGACCGGGGCGGCAGCGGCACCGCCGAGTGTGACCCAACTGCGCGCAAACGGATTGCCGCGTCGCTCGTATCGGCCATCGATAAAGTCAGCCAGGCGGCGCGCCGTACCATGGAGCCAAATGTCTTTGTAGACGACCGCTTTGCCAAATGTGCGCTCCAGGTCTTTGGCCAAGCCCATCGCCATCAGCGAGTCCAGCCCCAGCGCAGAAAAGCTGCGCTCGTCGTCGATGCCGTCATGGTGCAGGGCTTGCTGCACCAGACGCCGCACCAGCGCCAGCGCCAGCGTGCTGTCGGCTTCGGCGGCGGGGCCGGGCGCTGTTACAGCGGCTGGGGTCGTGGCTGGGGTTGCAGCTGGCGTTGCGGCGGGGCTGGCCTGGGCTGGTTTGAGTGCGCCGTTACCGGCACTGATCCAATAGCGCTTTTTTTCAAACGGATACGGCGGCAAGTTGAGACTGCGGCCAGCTTGATCGAACCAGGCCGCAAAATCCAGTGTCGCGCCCTGGCTGTAGAGTTGTGCCAGGCCGTGGTAAAAGCTCGCCACGCCTGCCTGCTTGCGCTGCACCGCCGTCAGCACGCTATCGGCCACACCCGCCTTGATGGCATGCAGCAAGACCGGATGGCTGCCGATTTCTACAAAATGGTTCCACCCGGCGGCCCGTGCCGCCTGCACTGCGGGCGCGAAGGCAACGCACTGGCGCAGGTTGTCGGCCCAATAGGCGGCATCGAGAGTACCAGGGTCTTGCTGCGCGCCGCTGACGGTGGAAAAAAACGCTGCCGTGCCTGCCTTAAAGCGCAAGTCCGGCCAGTCTTGCAATGCCGCCTGCAAACGCTGCGCTGCCTGGGTGCAATGGCGCGAGTGAAACGGCCAGGCCCCGGCCAGGGCAAAATGCGCGGTGTCGCTCGCTTGCAAGCTGGCGCTAAAGGCAGCAATCGCGGCCTCACTGCCGGAGACCACCCATTCTTCGGCGCTATTGATGCAAGCCAGATCCAGTCCGGCAGCGGCAATGCGTTCTTGCCAGCTTGCCAGCGGCGCTTTGACCAATACCATGCGACCTTCCAGGCCAGCATCGGCCATGATGGCGCTACGCAGTAATACCAGACGGCAGGCTTGTTCCAGCTCACAAGCCCCTGCTGCCCAGGCGGCAGCAATCTCGCCCAGACTATGGCCGATGACGGCGGCGCACTGCACGCCGTAGTGGCGCAACAAGCTGGTGAGGGCAACCTGCATGGTAAAAATCGCCGGTTGCAAATAGCGCGTATCGGCAAATATGCTGTGTTCGGTTTGGTCGGCAAACCAGCGCGCCAGCAAATCCCAGCCAGCCACTTCACGCACGCAGTGCGCTACCCGCTCCACCATCTGGCGAAACACCGGTTCGCTATCAAACAAATCACGCCCCATCCCCAGCCACTGCCCGCCATGCCCGGCAAACACAAATACCCAGCCCGGGGTCTGATCCTGTGGCGCGGCGGTGGGTGCCGCGCTGCTCAGCGTATCGAGCGCAGCTTGCAAGCCCTGGCGTAACTGGTCCATATCCGCCGCCGCTATTGCCAGCC
>JBDLSU010000253.1:0-5395 GCA_039799405.1 Pseudomonadota bacterium
CCAGTAATAAAGACGAATTTGGTCATTGCGGAAGGTGCCACGCGGCACAAGCGGGAAATCGGAATTATAACCCACTGCAGCCAAATTGCCTAATCCTGTTTTGCGCTGGCCTGCCGTTTGATGGCATGCCGGATACTAAAAAACCGGCAGCGCCCGGAATAGGATTCAGCTTCAAACGTACCGCATTGTTACCCGCGCAGCATAATTATTAGTTTCCATGAGAAAACAATCGTATTCGGGTCAATGATTTCATTATAATAATCAGAGCCAATATTATTCCCCACAGGATCCAGCCATGTTGCACCCCCTTTTGCGCTCTGCCTGTTGGCACCGACATGCCAACCTGCCCGGACTATGCCTGATGCTCGCCATCGCAGCACCAGCCGCTGCAAGCCAGAACACAGCCAACAGCAACAATATAACGGTAGCGCCATTAAAGCTGTGCTACGAAGATGTACCACAGCGCCCCTGGACCCTGGCTGATGGCAGCGGCCTGAATTTCGTTTTGCTCAAAGCAGTCAGCAAGCGCAGCAACGAACCCTTTGAATATCACGCCCTGCCCTGGAAGCGCTGTCTGGCCTATGTTGCCACCGGCGAAATGGATGGCGTAGTGGCTGCGGCGTATTCTGCCGAGCGCAGCCAATGGGGTGCCATTGCGCTGCAGGCCAATGGTCAGGAACGCCCGGAAACACGCTTGTACGCGGACGAGTTTTTGGTGTATGTGCGTAAAAACAGCAATGTAAGCTGGGATGGCAAGACCTTCCACAACCTCAAGGGAGCAGTTGCCATTCAGGCTGGCTATGTGGTGGCAGAGCGCCTGCGCGAGATGAAAGTGGAACTCGATCAAAGTGGCAAATCAGCCGAGCATGGCTTACGCTTGCTGATGGCGGGCAGTGTGGAAATTGCGGTATTACAAAGCAGCCAGGCCGGTTACCTGGTACGCACCGACCCGCGCTTTCGCGACAAGGTGGAGGTATTACCCCAGCCGTTTGCCAGCGTACCGCTGTATTTGTTAATGTCGCGCAAGACCTGGGTGCGCGAGCCAAAACGGCTGGAAAAAATCTGGCAAGCCATTGCTGTGGAGCGCGAAGCCGACGCCTATAAAAAACAGGAAAAAGCGGCCTTACTGGCTGACCAGTAGAGAAGCATTTTGTGGTTGATGTCGCGCCCTCGCGCGCGAATCATTGGACTATGCCAAGCCGCCCTGCCTTACGCCAGAATCGTATAAAAATCAACAAAACCTGAAAAAAACCTCACTTCGGTGTCTTTTTTATTTTACGAACCATACCAGGCACGAGCTTCACCGCCTGCGCCTGCGATTCGACATTTCACTCCATTAATATTGCATTTCATCACACATCGCTTTGTGTTGCCACAGCGCATGCATACAGTACTGACATCGCGACTTGGCAGGCACATCGCAAGCTGCCCAAACCGGAGGCTTGCATTTTCGCCCAGACGGGTTGCGATTTTACTTATAGCTATCAATACAGAATATGCTATGTTGTAGCCCTATCACCACCAAGAGGACAGCATGTCAGCACACCAAACACCATCACGCCGCAAAAAACTTCTTCCACTACTTATGGCCTGCGCCATTTCTGCTGCGTTTAGCAGCCTTGCCAGCATCAGCCATGCCGCACTGCCGGGCACGGTTAAACCAGGGCATCCGCGCTTATTCACCAATAGCGACAATCTGCTAGCGCTGAAAGCCCAACTACCGGTTCACGATAATCAATTTGACCCGTCCGCTGCCACCATCAGTTTCCGCTTCCTGGCAAAGGCCAAATCGGCTGGCGATGCGAATAACACACCATTGATGGGGAGCGCAGGCAGCCCATATAAAAACAATGTGGTGATCCGCCATATTGACACGGGTAGCAACCTGCCCGACAACATGACCCGGATTCAAATCCTGCTGATGACCAATGCTGGCAGCTATGCTGCATTCGGGACTGTCGATGTCAGCCTGGACCACCCGCACACGGTCAGTGTCAGTTGGAACAAGGCGACCAACCAGGTCAGTGCCAGCATGGACGCACTGCCTGTCACCATGAATATCAAGCCTGATTTCGCCACCTGGCAAGCCAATGAACACAGCTTCATCTTTGCCCCGCGCAAAAACGAAACCATTGACAACTTTTCTATCAAGGACAAGAACGGCACCGTGATTTCAAGCGTTGCCGCTCTGGATCCGGCCCTGGCCAATGCCTGGGCCAGTTTCCTGGCAAGCGTCAACAGCAGTGTCAATACACTCAACACTTGCAACTCGATCAGCGCCCCCAGCGATTCGGTCTGCAATGTCTCAACCGGGCACCGCATCAAATTGCTTGATTTCGCCCAACAACTCGCACTGGCCTGGCGCATGACAGGCAACCCGCTGTACCGCGATGCGGCTTACCTGTATGCCGACAAAATCATGCAGGTTGCGCCCCTCACCACCGGCACCGAATGGACCATGGGCGGACGGGTAGCGGCCATGAGTATTTTGTATGACTGGATGTACCCGGAAATGGATGCCAAATATGTGGCGGGCGATACCCGCAGCTATCGTCAGGCGTTGTCCGGCCACATCAAAAATACCATCGCCGCCACCAGCAGCAAACCAAGTGACGACCTGGCCGCATCGATCTGTGCCACCACCGCCAGCGGCGGCAGCAACCTCACTTACACCAGCAGCACCTTGCAATGCACCAGCCCCTTGCAAATTGAAGGCTGGAACCGTTGGGAAACACCACTCAAGGCATCAACCTCGAACGAATACATCATGGGCCACACCTTCAGTGCGGTGCATGCAGTGTCGATGGGCTTGCTGGCGATTATTGACGAAAACCCGCAGCAATTGACCCCCTTGCTCGATACCGCCTACCAGCAAATTGATCGCGGCTTTCTGGAAGCCCGGCGCATCATTTCGGTGGATGGCGGCCACCACACCGGCTACGCCTATGCCGCCATCAACCTGCCGGAACGCACGCTGTTATGGCGCAATGCCCTGCAGATCGACAACGCCAGCACGCCATTGTTTACACCGGACTGGCAAAACAAGCTGATTTATCCTTACATCTACGCCTTGCGCGGCGACAACAGTTACCCGGCGCGCGGTGATGATTTTGGTCTGGCCCCCTCTTCCGGCGAAATTGCGCAATTGGCGCTATGGGCCGCCAGCAATGGCAACGACGGCACCGCCCTGGCGTTCTACAAAAATACCATTTTGCCCAATCGTGGCAGCAGCCCGATGGCGCTGGTGTGGGAACGCTTGTACTGGCCTGTCAGCGGCTATGTGCAAGAAAACCCGGTCGCCAACCTGGACAAATCACGCCACTTCAGCGTGGCCGGGCAGGTGGTAATGCGCGACAAGTGGGAAACCACCGATGCCACCGTGATCGATTTCAAATCCAGCAATTTTTTGAGCGAAAACCACCAGCATCTGGACCAGAACAGCTTTTCGCTGTTCTACAAAAAACCCTTGCTGCTCGACAGCGGCATGTACGACAACTATGGTAGCCAGCACTGGCAAAACTACTACACCCGCACCGTGGCGCATAACACCATTACGGTATTTGATCCGAACGAGCGCTTCAAAAAGAACGGCAAGGAATACAGCAACGACGGCGGCCAATGGTTCCGCAATGCTTCCGGCAACCCCAATTCGGTCAACACGCTGTACCCGACGCTGGAAGAACTCGCGCCCAGCAAAACAGACCCGAAATATGATGTGTATACCGACGGGGTACAGCGGTTTGAATACAACCCGGCCTACACCTTTGTCAGCGCCAATGCCAGCAAGGCCTATTCCAAAAACAAGATGAAGCAAGATAACGGCTTCATCCGCAATATGGTGTTTTTGCCCGAACCAAAATTCGGCGGCAAGGCGGTTACCGTGGTGTTTGACAGTGTGCGTACCGAAAACGGCTTGAAAGCCGAGTTTTTGCTGCATCCGGCCAATGATCCGGTGATCGGCACCGGCACTCAGGGCCTGGGCAATGGGCAATATCAGGTGCAATTTGCCAGCAACGGCAACCGCAACCTGACGATACGCAATGGCGGTGGCATGCTGGTGGTACAAACCCTGTTACCGCAAGACGCCAGGGTTTTGAAAGTGGGTGGCAACAGCGGTTCCAGTTGCAGCCAGATCGATCCGGCCGAAGGCAATGTTTTAGCCAGCACCTCTGGCGACTGCCGCTTTGTCACCCGCCAGCGCATCTCCGAAGCACCGGAATTTGCCTGGCGCAATTATCCTGAAAAACTGGGCAGCAACGGCCAAACGCCGCAAAGCCATAGCACCAGCGATATCGGCACCTGGCGACTGGAATACGCCATGCCCGGCACCCCGGCCATTGGTGAAACCCAGTACTTTTTGAATGTCATGAGTGTCGCCGCCAATGACAGCCCCTTGACCCCGAGCACCGCGCAGGGCGCAGCACCATCGGCCAGCCGCATCGGTAGCGATACCAATACCGAAGCAGTTTTACTGGCCGGTTCGCTGGTGGTAGCGTTTAACCGTGGCAGCAGTGACGCCACCAGCATGAGCTGGAGCGGCCCCGGCAACAATCTGAAATTTCTGGCTACTGGTTTAAAACCGAATACTGCTTATAGCTTGAACGTGCTTCCGGCAGGCAACAGTTTCACCTATAGTCTGGTGCAAACCGCAGGCGGTGCATATCAAAGCTCTGCCCAGGGGGTAATCAGCGTCGGCATGTAATCGACTTTTTCATCCATCTTTTCACGTGGCAAGGTGTCTCCCCCCGCTTACCGGGGGTACCCAGCCTTGTCTTGGCCCGTGCTTGCGCGGGCTTTTTTCTTTTGTAGTTGGAGAGAAATAGCCTTGCCAATAACAAGCCGAAGCACGCAAAGGCGATTGATGATGTGACGCCCTGGGTCAGGACAAAGAACTCACCGCCTCAACCGCAAACCCCACCACATTGCGTGTTTTTTTGGAAAACTCGACGCCAATCAAATAAACCGGCAAGCCTTCGGCCCGGTATTTGTCGGCATAGCATTTGTCTTTAAGCTGCTGCATGGCACTGCCTTGCGCCTCGCCATCGACCACTTTGAACTCAAACAGCAAAATCCTGCCACCAAGCCTGACCATCATGTCGATGCGCCCCAGGTTGCTGGCATCTTCAACCCGCACATCCATCCCCAGCGCCATAAAATAGCTGTAAAACACACTGGCATAATAGCCTTCGTATTCAGCCAGTTTGTTTTTGGTGTACCACTGGTGCGGTATTGATGCGAAAAATGCGTGAAACACCTCTTTCAGCCCGGCCAGATCATGACGTTCCAGCAGCGCATACAGGTTCAACATATTTCTGGACTCGACCCCGCAACGACCGCCCCACACTTCAAGCAATGCGCCATACAGGCTTTGCCGCACTTCTTCATTCGGGAAGCG
>JBDLSU010000254.1:0-8633 GCA_039799405.1 Pseudomonadota bacterium
CCGGCTTCCTCCGAAACATTGGCCTCCTCCAGTGCAAAGTAACGATTGAGTGCATCGGCGAATGAATTAAAAATAAACCAATCCGGTGCCTGATCGGTCACGTCCAGGCGATTAGGATTCATGGCTCGCCAATCTTCCTGGAACACGGTGCCATTCATTACCACAAAGCGTGAAGCCAGTTGAAAAATGACGTATTTCCGGCCAACGATAAAAGTATAGGGCCGACCTTCAGACGACATCGTGCCGAAATTTACATAGGCTTGTTTGATTGAATGTAGCTTTTCAAGCAACTTATCACGTATTTTGGCAAGCCAGGGCGCCCCCTGATCCGCGAAATCAAAAGTTTGCAATGTATTCCCCAAAGCATTTGGCAGTTGTTTCAGAGGCGTTCCCGGTTGTGCCAACAATGCGCAAACATCGCCAAAATGACGCTCCGCCCACAGCAACAAATCCAGTGTTTCGATCGATACAAACGGCACATCCTGCACCACCCTACGCACTTTTTCAAAATCGGCCTTGCCCGGTATTTCGCGCGGATCCCCCACCTCAATTGCCCGTAGCATCTGCAAAATAAATTGGGTTAACAAATTTGCTATCAGGCCATAGCGACCATTTTCGTTTGAATTGAGCGCAAACCCGTATTGTTCACTGCGAATCGCGCCATGTTCCCGGGCACGCAGCAAATGGTTTGCCAAGGATCCGGTCCAGGGATAATACAAATACCAGTTATAGCGTTTGGCGACCTGCTCCCAATGGGCTGTCGCCGTAGTACGCCGCAAAACCACCAGTGGCACACTCCATACTTCAACCTGCGACTGGGAAAACGCCTCCAGATAGGCAAACACATGGGCATAAATCGCACAGGGTTTGAGGAAGCTGTCAAGATCCAGGGCACACACTTTTTGTGGGCGGAAAATGCCCGAACTAAACGAAGCCAGCAAGGTTAACGGGCCAATTTCGGTAAAAATCCCGGCAAAAGAGGGGTAAGAAATAACGCTCTGACGCATATCGAGAATGTTTTCTCTTAATACCTGACCATTTGAATCCTGATATTGCGAGTTTATTAAAACGAAATCAGCCTTGCTTTCAATTAATCGCGCGAATATCCAGTCAATCGCGCCGGGTAATAATAAATCATCGTCAGCAAAAGTCCAGACAAAATCCGAATCAACATGTTGGATTGCAAAAAAGAGATTATGTTCGCCGGATGGGAGATGCTCCTGCGGTGAAACGACACGAATAAAATCATGTCGCGCAGCAAAATATTGCGCTATTTCCGCTGACCGGTCAGTCGATTGATTTTCACTAATCAACACAGAAAATTGTGAACGAAACCTGGAAAGGCAAATTTGCGCCGAAATCTGTTCCAACGCCGCACCAATCGTTTTTTCACGATTATAAGTTGGCATCACAAAGGTCAGACGTGGCAAAACCTGGGTGGGAAGTGCGATTTCTTCTTCATTCTGCGGTGTCGCCGCTTTTCTTACTTTAGCCATTGAATACTCCCAAAATAGTAAACCTGCTGTGTGCTTATAAAATCAACGAAATGCATCAAAATCAATCGCAACCTTAACCGAAAAGTGGATCAGGCACCTGTCACGAATGGATATAAATTAATCTTGCGCTCCACAGCACGTTTGACATCCTCTGCAAACGGTGACAAAAATCCGGGAATAGTAACATTTCTCCCTTCTGCACACTCGATTAATACAGGCACGCGCTCATCCGATTCCAGCAGTGCCAAAATGCTTTTGCTCACTTCCTTTTTTGAAGCTGAAGAGGTGGGGACAAAAAAAGTATCTTCATAATACGCCCCGGTTGCGACTTTCTTTTCTACTTCCGGCCAAAGATCGGCTTGCGGCAAAAGATCAACCAGGATATCCTTTAGTCCTGATTTTGCGACAACATCTTCATAATAAATCCGGACGACATCATTACGCCCCTGAAGGTACTCATCCCATCCAAGCTTTTGGCGCAACAGGAAACCAAAAACCAAACCAACATTTTCTGGAGTAATTTTTTCCAGCAGATCGTGTTCCGGTTTTTCAACACCTTTTACATCGAACCATATATCCGCTACGGAGGCGAAGAACTGACTCACAAAATGGGCAAGAAAGTCTTTCCTGTCCATATAGAATTTAATATATCCGTCAAGCCGGTCTTCGAGGTAATATTTCCAATAAGAGTTAAATCTATCAAAATCAACCTCCATCCCAAACACGCCATGCTTGGATTGGAAAGCCCGTTCAATTCTATCAAGATACTCGTATGGATTATCACAAGCCATAATCCTGCTATATACGTGGTAACAAAACGGGAGGAAAAACTCCTCTGGATTGCCAAAAATTTGCGATTTTGCCAAAACTTGTGTCAACAAAGTGGAACCTGAGCGCGGCATAAAGAAAATGATGTATTTCAGCTTCGGTTCGGGGAATTGCTCATGTTGCCTTAATTTTTCAAGCAAGGCATCAGGCGTGCACTGCTCGGTATGGCATATAAGCCGCTGAAACGGCCCGATCGTACCATCTTGATGATCCAGAAAAAAATGTTCCTCTTTGGGCGGCCATTGCGAATAACCAAATTTATGATTATCAATAACAATGGCTTTGGGGGATTCCTGTGCAGCTTCCCGCGTGGCAATGGAAATATGCGCATGAGCATCTTGCATCTGATTTTCGCGGCGAACCAATATTGACGATACCCCGCCATTCAGACGCGGCCCGAGCAAGTAATCTCCGCACAGATCAAACATGGGCGTAAACCACTCCGAGCCATGCACAAATAAAATCAACGCATTATTCAAGCTGCTAACAGAAACAAGCAGTTCAGCATTATTGGCATAGGATGGTGGAATATCTATACAAACATAACCCCCAACACCGGGAATCACTTCAAGATCAAGTGCTTTGGCATAGAAATCCGGCTTTCTGATTTTTGAGGAAATGAAGTTCTCCTCAATCGTAGAACGCCGTGACTCTATCGACCAAGTACCAATATGCGATGCCGGATCCTGCGAATCGATCTCCAGAAAATTAAACAACAGGGTTTTTGACCAACGATTTGCCTTCAATCCCAACTTAATCGGATGTAATAAGTTTTGATACATGACGACCAACGCCTCGTTAGGAGGAACTGGCTTTGGCGTTGGTATCGGTTCAAATCGTCCCTGCGCCATGGCCAATTGCTGACGTGCTCTGGTTTGGTCGCCGAGTTCCGCATATAAATCTCTTAGCACCATGTGCCAGGGAGTCGTTCCCATGCCGTTTATTACTGCCTGTTTCATATACCGAATTGCGGCAAATTTGTCTTTTCGGCGGTAAGCAAAATCGGCCAGAATTGAATACGCCGGGCCACAATCGGGAAGTTTTTCAATACATTGAAGCAGCACTTTCTCTGCCTGCACCACCTCACCTGCCAAGTCGAGTATTTGGGCTGCTTTGACATAATGCCCACCAATATGAGGCGCTGCATCTTTTGCCATTGAGGCATATTCTATTGCTGATGAAAGCTGATTGCGCTGGCAGCATATATCTGCAAAAAAACTATACACCTCATCCATCGGGCCGGGAATTTTCGAAGCATGGTGCATGTCTTGCTCTGCCTGATCAAATTCACCTTTCTGATAATGCAGCTTGGCTTTAGTGAACCAGTAGCCGAAAGTCTGCGTAATTGAATTCTGATATTGAGTGAAGTAGGCTGAGACATCCATATTATCGGCCAGCGATGTAATCAATGGCTTAAGAATGCCGCTTTCTTTTAATGTATACAGAACCCCATGACCAGCACTGGGAAAAGCCAAACCTTCAATTTGAAAGGCTTCCTGAAGTTGATCCACATGCCATTTATCTTCAAGCACATACGGATCGAACAAAACAACCACACGTTTACAGTGGGTCAGCCCAGCGCGTGCATCAGGATAAGGATGCTTAAGCCGACTCCCGATATCGGTCCAGCGGGCGTCATTATTTTGCACCACAGCCGGATCAATACTAATTTGCGGGGATGCGGCAATCACCAAGCTGGCACCACTAAAACCGGCAAATGCACAAGCGGCAAAACCGCCCATTGAGGAGCCATAATTGATCACGTTCATTCCCGCCGTTTGAGGTAATCCAGCTTTTGCTGCCTGAATTACTTCCTCAATCCGGCTGGTTTGATACCAGACATTTTTCTTTGGCACATAAAAAGTCGCATTTGCCCCTCTTGTTTTGGCCAGCTTCAAGCCAAATGGGCTGTCGTCGCCAAAGGCTCCAAACATATGCCATTCTTCGGTGACATCGGCTTGTTGTGGGTGAACATACTGGCTAACATGCAAGTCTTCATCTTCAAATATAACTGACAACTGATTCATATAAATTTTTCCCAATGCCTCGCTATAAATGATGCTTAGACCAACAGGACTATTGGATCTATTTCTTAACTAAATAATTTTTACCTGCATTGAACACGGAGGAGTCGAATATCGCCCCGTCCTGCGATGTCATATCAACATGTTGGTTCGCATTTCCTCTGGCGATAAAAACGGAGCCAAGTCTTCCAATGGGGGAGAAACCATTGTGCCATCGGGCAATTGCTTGGATGCCAATTTCGGTGCAAAGGCCTGATTCTCATCGAGCATAATTTCACATACCGCTGGCCCGTCGGTGGCGAGCGTGGCGGCAATGCCCGCCATTAACTCATCATGATTCATACAGCGCCGATAAGGTAGACCGAAGGCGATGCTGAGTTTTTCAAAATTCGGAAAATTCACACCCGATTTAGGTCCCGCCCCCACTTCCACGCCATTAAAAAAGTTTCGATGGGTTTGGAAGATCGATACATAACCAGAATTATTAAGGATAAAAATCTTGATCGGCAGATGGTTACCTGCGATGGTTTGCAATTCTTGCAAATTCATCATGATACTGCCATCACCCGCCAATGCAAGCACCGACTGACCGCCGGAAGCCTTGCATGCGCCGATTGCCCCCGGTAATTCGTAGCCCATGGAAGCACAGCCGGAATTGGTCCACAAACGCTGCCCGGGTTTCAAATCGGCCACCTGAAAACTGGTGACACAGGCGGTACCATTGGCGGAAATGACGATCTGATTTTCGGGCAATTGCTGAAACAAGGCGTCCATAAAACAATAAGGGTTGACGCGCTGGTTATCCCAATATTCTGGCAGTACCACCGGATAACGCGTTTGTCGCTCCTTGCACCAGCCTAACCAGGATTGGTGTTCCGGGTTAAGGCTAACATTTTCGGCCTGTTGCACTAATACTGGCAGCAAATCGGCCAGATTGGCGTGGATGGCCAAATCAGCCTTAACGGTTGGCTTTTGCA
This sequence comes from Pseudomonadota bacterium, assembly GCA_039799405.1. Classification (GTDB taxonomy): domain Bacteria; phylum Pseudomonadota; class Gammaproteobacteria; order Burkholderiales; family Burkholderiaceae_D; genus CAMBDR01. Next base: position 5,326 of record JBDLSU010000254.1, read on the forward strand.
TCTCCAGCAGATCGATATCGATCCATATCTTGAATGCGGCGCGCGCAAATGAGGTCCAGTTATAACTCACCTGACGGATATTTAAGCGACTTCCAAGTACCAATAACAGATCGGCATTTTGCACAGAAAAATTGCCTGCCCGATCACCCACAGTACCAGGCCGCCCAACGTAGTTCGGATGGGCATTCCAGATTGCGTCGTGAGCATTCCATCCGGTCACCAATGGAATCCCAAGCCGGTCAATCAGCGCCACAAAGGCGGCATATTGACCGCTTAAGCGAACGCCACCACCGGCAAAAATCACAGGCCGTTTGGCCTGCGCAATTTTCGCCAAAATCTGTTGGCTGGCAGCTTCCAGGTCGGTTTTAGTCCATGGCATGTCAATTTCAGCCGGATCAAAAGCGACAAGATCTTCAGTTTCAATTTGTGCCGCTTGCACATCAAGCGGAATATCCAGCCAGCATGGCCCCGGGCGGCCTGTAGTGGCAAGGAATACGGCTTTTTCGAGGTGATAGCGGATCATTTTTGGATCGCTGACCATCGTGCAGTATTTCGTGATTGGGCGCACCAGTTCCTCGATATCGAGCTCTTGATCGCCATACTGACGCAAGGCCATATTCGTGCTGCGCACGGTAGTCTGGTATTTGACCTGCCCCGACAAAATCAACATGCCGATAGAATCGGTCCATGCACCATAAACACCGGTAATGGCATTCGTGCCCCCGGGGCCGGAAGTAACATTGACCACAGCGAGTTGATTATTCAAACGATAATACGCTTCTGCGGCCATGGAACAGGCTTGTTCATGGTGGTTAAACGTGGTTTCCAGTTCTGGATGGGTACCCAGCGAATGGTTCAGGTGCATGGCCCCTCCCCCGGTAACCATAAACACCTGCCGTATGCCGAAAGCCGCCAGGCGTTGCGCGACGTAATCCGAGAGTTTGATTTTCATTATTTTCCTTTCCAGCCATTCCAAAGTGCCGTTCGAAGTATTGCCTGATCTAATGGGATGGTTTCTTCCATGCCCAGCTCGACCTTTATTTTTTGCGTATCCGGTACATAGCGCCCCGGATTCCAGCCGGAATCCGGGGCACCGAGAATCTGATACTCGCCCCGGCCAACAACCTCAGCCACCCGCGCGGCCAATTCAGCAATCGATACCGCATGCCCGGAACCAACATTATAGGTTTGGGCCGGCCGTCCAAGCAGCAACAGATGCAATAACCAGACGACCAGATCAGAGGTGTACAAATAGGAGCGACAGGGCATTCCATTGCCGTTCACGATAATTGGCTTGCCATCCATCGCGTTCCGAATAAAATTACCTGCAGCAAAATGAATCCCCAGAGAAAGATAGGGGCCGAGCAGGGAAAATATGCGCGCCACGGTCACAGGTACACCAAACTGCTTATGATAGATTGCACACAGCATTTCCGCCGCACGCTTGGCTTCGGCATAGGTATTGCGCGGATCGGTGCTGGATGGACCAAGCAAACAGGATTCCGGCACATGTAACATGTCCCATGGTTGCTGCCCATAAACTGCACCCGAACTCAGAAATAACACACGATCGCACGCCTTTTCTGCTGCCAGGGCCAGTACCCGACGGGTACCGCTAACAATAGTGTCAAACATTTTGAGCGGTTCATGCTCATTCAAGGTTGCGCTCGCGTCGGTGGCGGCGTGAATGATATGACTAAATTCTCCGACAGGACTAGTGAAATCACTCACATCGGCTTGCACCAGACGAAAAGCCGGGTAACTACCCAGATGCGGAACCTTGCGCGCAAATGCTTGCGGATCACGGGTCAAAATAATTACTTCCAAACCCAGTTGCAACTGTAGATCTGCATGGCGCAACATTTCCAGCAAACAGCAACCGATAAAGCCGGATCCTCCGGTGATAAATATCCGCGCTTGCTTCAATTGAGGCCACAATGACGCAGTCCGGTGCAAAATTGCTTCCAGATCGTGGTGCAAAGTCCAATCAGCAAGCGCTTGCCGGGTGGTTTGGTTCATTATGATCATTCCCTGGTATTTAACTGAGTGAAAAAATCCGGCTCAGCCAGTTGTCGCAACCTATCAATCCTGCACCAAGCCTGTTCAGCGCGCACGCCATCATCATAACCGCCGCTAAAAAACACAAACGGAATTTGTGCCGCTTTGGCGGCAGCCTGATCAACGGTGCTGTCACCCACCAGCACCGCGTACTGATGGCTGACCTGTAACACATTCAAAGCAAAATCAAGCGGTGCGCGATCCGGTTTGGCTGGCATTGCACTGCTTGAACCGACAATGCAAGAGAAATAGGATGCCAGACCTGTTTCGAGCAAAACTTTTTCACACAAAGTCTGCGGTTTGTTGCTGCAAATTGCCAACGCAAATCCAGCCTTTTGCAATGCCTGCAATACCTCTCCCGCATGAGCATACACAGTCTCCGCCGGGGTGGGTAAAGCCCGATACCGGGTCCGAAAGGTGGTGAGCAAGGGTTCTACCTGACCAGCAGGAACTTCCAGCGCACGGCTGATCAATTCATTTGCACCAAGGCTTATCCAGGAGCGATATCTGGCAATGGGAAACGCTGTCAGACCGGATTGCTCCCGCATGCCATTCAATACCTGGGCGATCACTGGTGCGCTATCGATCAGGGTGCCATCAAGGTCAAATAAAATCGCAGCTTTGGCACGCACGCCACATCGGTCATGACTATCACTGATTGGCATCGACAACCCCTTGAGCCAAGGCCAGCATACCATCGAGCGTTTCTTCGCCAATCCGGCTTTCGCTGGTCTGACCAGTGCGACCAGTTAATGCTTCAAGCACCGGCAAAATGAAACTGGCGCGACGGCATAATCCGCCACCCAGCAAAAATGTCGGCTGTAAGCGGGCCGGATCGAGTAAGTCGATGGCAGTCACATATTGCATCAACCATGACTTGGCCAGCGTGGCGAGCATCGTGTCCAGCGAAAAACGCCCTTCGTGAATATTCAGAATCGCACCACCATGTTGGTAACGCCAGGCTGCGGCAAATACATTCATATCAATATTGCCATCTGCAGCTAAAACCTGCTCTACGCTTAAGCTGGTAAAACGCCGCCAGAAAAATGGCTGACCACCAGCAGCGGTTGCGCAATCATCAAAAAAGCCCGCAAATACGTTCAGCGCACGACCGCATGGAATATGAGTAATGGTGGTAAATCGACCATTCAACACACCCGGGCGAGACTCAAAGCCTGTTCCAGCAATATTAGCAGTGGGCATTTGATAAAGCACTTGTGAACCCGTACCCAAATTCACCATCATTTTCG
>JBDLSU010000255.1:0-4886 GCA_039799405.1 Pseudomonadota bacterium
AACAGGGTTTGCGCCAAATCCAGTGGCTCGAAATGTGCCAGCGCCGGGTGCGCGCCCGGTTCCAGCAACAAGGGCAAGCGCGCAGCTTCAACGTATTCGATCACATGACCAAATGGTTTCGGTTGATCCGGTGCCACCTGATTGACACTGGCTACCGCCTGCAAAAAAGTGCGCCCCGACATATGGCATACCAGATACAACACCGCATTATTGGGAAAATGGGATGCCGGGTCGAGTTGATTGACCACGATGATCAGTTCCGGTTTTTGGTTAAACACAAACTGGTGCTGCACCTGGTAGCGGAACGCATCTTCATTGCCATACGGTGCCACCAGCTTGTGCCAGTATTGATTGAGCAAATTGTGCTCGGTCAGACCCACTGCGGCGTCGATTTCGTCGGCAATCGATTGTTTGGAAGTAATCACGGTAGCATCGACCTGCCCCAGTTGATCCATCCATTTCTTGAAATCAAAGGCATTGCCATTGCTCAGGGTCACCAATTGCGCCTTCATGCCGCTGCCACGATAGTTGCTGCGGTAGTGCAGGCAAATATCGATGGCAATATCGGCCAGATAGCGTTGCTCCGGTGGCAGCGTGCGGCTTTTTTCATACACCTGCTGCAAGCGGGCACGATCGGCTTCGTCATAATCGAAAGCATGGCGCGCCAGCCAGGCACTGAATTGTTGCGGGTCATCGCCCAGCTCGGCATTGCGCGCTTCGTACAGCAGCGGCACCAGCAAGCCATCTTTTTGCGCCTGCTGCGCGCTATAACTGCTGATTTGGGCCAACTGCCGTTCATGACGTTGCAAGGGCGTGCCACTGAAACCGATGTAACAGGCGTTGGGAAATAATTCCTGCAAATTAAGGGCGTAATAACTGCCGGGCGTGCTACGCGGGTCTTCATCGATCAGGAAGAAAATTTCATTCGAATCGCTACGATTTTTTTTGGTGCCGGAAGCGGGCTTGATCTCAAACGGCAAACTGAAGACAATTTGCGCGGTATCACTGGCGATGGCTTCCAGCAATTTGCGCGAGGATTTGGCGCGCAGGGTTTGCACCGGACAAATCGCAAATGAACTGCCCAGTTGCAAGCCCAGATCTGCCCGCTGCGACAGCACGACAATGCGCGGCTGTTGGCAATCCGGCAACAAGGCCAATTGGCGCGCCAAAAACAACATCAGCAGCGATTTGCCCGACCCTTCCGCATGCACCAGTATGCCGCCCTCACGGCGCGCATGATCCTGCCATTGGCGCACCCGCTTGAGCGCCCTTTGCACCGCCAAGTATTGCGGGTAACGCGCCAACTTGCGTTCGCCATCCTCAAACAGGGTGGCTTCGCGCACCAGTTCCAGCAGGCGTTTGGGGCGACACATGGCGTACAGAGTTTGATCCTGCAAGCTCGGCTCGGCCGAGGTGTGATAAATCGCCCGCTCTTGCTGCGCCCGTGGCCCCAGGCGCGCTTGCGCCAGATCGTACAGCGCAATCTTGGTGGCATCAGGAATCGCCATTGCGCCAATGGCCTGCAATTCTTCCTCGCTCACCGGTTCGCGCCAGCGCGACCACAGCGGCGTATCGCGCCCCACCGCCGCGACCGTCGCATCCTTGCCATTGAGCGCCAGCATAAAATGCAAAAAACTGAACAAGCCGGAAGGCGGCGTCTCGTTTTGCGCTGTCTGCAATGCCTGTTGCGCCAATTCCACCGCACAGCGCGGGGCCAGACACTTGATCACGACAAAGGGAATGCCATTGACAAACAGCACCACGTCAAACTTGGCGGGCGGCTGTTGATGGGGACGGTGAATGGCAAAGTCGGCCGCCAGATGAAATACATTATTTTCCGGCTGCTGCCAGTCAATAAAGCGGAAGGCGTGGCTTTTATGATCACCCGCCACCGGTTGCGACAAATTCATGCCCAGCACCAGCAACTGGTACAGCCGCGCATTATTGGCTGCCAGACCCAGATCATCCACCATTTTCAGTGCATCAATCGCCGTTGCCAGATTGGCTTCGCTAAACAGGTGGCTATCATCCAGATACACAATGCGGTTGATCTGCCCGAGCTGCCGCCACAACACCTCCTCCAGCAACACCCCTTGCGAGCGCCCGCCACGCGCCGCCAGCACTTGCTCGGGCGTGAGAAAGTGATATCCCAGCTTGATCAACAGATCAATGGCCGGGATATGGCAAGCAAATAATTCGTCGCTGCGAAAAGCATCGCTCATGTTGTGATCCTGCAATTGATATCGGCTATTGGGTGATTCAAAACAGTAGAGGCTGGACAAGCTGCATGCTAACACAAGCCCTGACCCAAACCATCTGCATGGCCCGGATCATGGCCGGGAATCAGGCCGCCAGGGTTTCCAATTGCTGTTTCATTTGATTCCTCAGTTGCTGCAACTCCCGTTCCAGGTCTCCAATTTCTTGCAAGGCCGCTTTGAGATCGATTTGATCATTCTTTTTGCGATCAAACATATAACGCCGCAAGTTCAAATCATAATCATTGGCGGCAATTTCATCCAGACTGGCAAGGTAACAGCGCTGGCCGCTAATCTGGCGCAGGCCCACCTCCGCAATAATCTGGTCAACCTGGGGCGCGCTGAGCAAGCTCAGGCTTTTATTAGTGGACTGGCCCAGGCTGGCATCAATCATCAACACATCCCGCACATGCGCACGCGCCCCCCCTGCCTCACGCGCGCGGTCGAACAAACACACTACCATCACCAGCGGTGTATGCGGAAACACATTGGGTGGCAGTACGATGACGGTATCGAGCACATTATCAACCAGCAGGCGTTGACGGATGCGACCCTCGGCCCCGCCGCGAAACATCATGCCCTGCGGCAGCACCAGCGCCAGCCGCCCGCGTCCCGGACGGGTCATGGCCAGACAATGGCTGACCCAGGCATAATCAGCCCGGCTTTTGGGCGGCATGCCACGCCAGAAACGGCCAAACGGATCCACTTCGGTTCGCCCCGCCAGCCAGGCGTCGAGCCCCTGCGGCGGGTTGGCCAGCACCACATCAAACTGTTGCAACTGCTTGCCCTGCAATAACTGCGGCGAACTCAGGCTTTCGGCCAGTGGCAAGCTCACGTCGTCCCGGCCATGGATCATTACATTCATGCGCGCTATCGCCCACAGGTTGCGCGAGCCTTCCTGGGCACTCAATTTCAATTCCGGCCCACCAAAATACAGGCTTTGCACCAGCAAACTGCCACTGCCACAGACCGGATCAGCCACTTTTTCGTCCAGGCACGGTTTTACCAGCGCCACCAGCATGCGCGCCACTTGACGCGGCGTTTCCGGCGTGTTCTGGTCTTCAATGGCATAGCGTTCAATCAGGTATAAAAACAACTCTGCCGTGGCACCGCTACGGCTGCGCAGATCGAGGTAAGCCAGGAAAGACAAAAACTGGCGCAAGCGTTCATTGCGCTGGCCACCACTGCCCAGCACCATTTCGGTATTGAAACTGAGATGATGAAACAAGCGTTCCAACTGCGGTTGGTTGTGTTTTTCCAGCGCGGCCAACGTGCGGTCGATCAACTCGCCAATATTGGCTTGCTCACGCCGGATATTGAGACTATAAATGTCAGCCAAAAAGCGCTCGATCACGATCTGACCACTGCCATCACGCACTTCCACCTGTGGCAAAGTGAAGCGGATGCGCCCCAGGCGACGGCTGACCCGTTCGTCGTTGCTGTCAAAATCATTTTCCCATTGCGCCAACTCGTCATGCCGGACATCACTCATATATTTAACAAACACCAATGCCAGCACATAGTCACGGCTCTGAAGCAAGCTCATCTCGCCCCGGAACGCTTCACAGGCGGCCCATACTTGCGCGTGGATTGGATCATGGTTGCTGGTCATCATGGTCAGGTCCTGGGGTTCAAGCCCTTGGCATATTGCAACAAGGCTTCCTCGGTGTAACGCTGGCGTTTTTCTGCCAGCTTGCTTTCCAGCGCCAGAATTTGCTGGTTCAATTCGATGGTCGCCGCAATATTGGCCTGGCGCTCCATCGGCGGCAAAATCACTTCCAACCCTTCCATCGATTCCGCCGGAATCATGCGCACCGTGGCACCGCGTGCGTAGGCACTCAGCTTTTCCTGCGTGCTGGACAAATTGATAAACCATTGCAAATAACCCGGCATGATGGTTTCCGGCACCGTGACCCGGATAAACATCAGCGGCGCAATACAAATGGTACGCTCCAGCGCCTGCGTGATCAGGGCCGTGGTATTGATCATGCCGCGTGAGCGAAAAATCAAATCGCCCTGGCGCAGCAAATAATGCTCGGGCAACTGGTCAATCCGGGCACGGGCAAACTGATCCAGCCGCGTCACACCTTCTTGCGAAGCATCTTTCATTTGAATGATGGCTGTATTGCCCTCGGTACTTTCCTTCAGACTGCCCCGAAAAGTGTAGCCCATCCGTATCTCGGCAATGTCACGTAAATGTATCATATGCAGAATTGTGAGTTTGATTGATTAAATGATTCACTGGATTCAGTATAGGGGCAAATACAGGAAATCGCAACGATTTTCTTATTTATTTTTACAGAATTCAGGATTCTGGAGAAATTTAGACGGCACGTCATATCAGGTCGATTGTGGAACGGGGCGGAGGGTGTCATGCCTGGCTGGCACGAAGTTTGGCGAGTGAGTACCGACAAGCCGAATGCGCAAGCGGCATCGGCTATAGCCCCTGGATTTACCGGGCCTTGCTATGATTTTAAAGGGATCGGTGCTGCTTGAATCAGGCGGCTTTCACCAGCGGCACCGCAACCCGGAATACGCTACCCTGGCCGGGTGCCGAATCGAGCGTCATGGTCACGCCCAATTCAATACACAAATTGTAAACATTGTGCAAACCAATACCATTGCGGCGGT
>JBDLSU010000256.1:0-2538 GCA_039799405.1 Pseudomonadota bacterium
GCCATTGGTGCCACTCACCATCACAGCGGGCACGGCAGCGAGCGCAGACCAGGGCACACTGTCAACCAGTGGCAAATCCGGCAAAACCCAACTGCGGCCACCACGGCCCGTGCCGAGCGAAAGCGCGGTATCGTCCAGCAACAAGGGCAGTTGATGTTCCCGCGCGGCCGCCGCCAGCGCCAGCAATGGCGGATTGGCTTGCTGCGCTGCTTGCCCGGCAAACCAGGCTAAAGCCGCAGCAAAATCAGGCAGATGCGGGTGTTGGGTGTGCAGGCCAGCATGGGCTTGCACCCCGCAAGCCAGTTCCCAGGCCCATTCATTGATGTCAGTTGCCAGCATTAATTGGTCGAGCGGGGCATGAAAGGCCAGAATCGTCACGCCAGTACGCCCCCGTATCACCGGTGCGGGCGCAGGCCAACCCAGCGCCGCGCCCATACGCAGCACCAGCTCGCGCCAGCGCGCGTGGGCCGCCGCATCATTGGCCAGCGCGCCAGCCGTTTCCAGCACGGCACCACAACAGGTAGCGGCAGCATGGCCGTCATACTGCCCCAGCCAGATATTCGGCCCGGTCAAACGCCTGGAATCAAGAAAACAAGTTGCAAGTTCGGTATTCAGTCTTCAGCCTCTTTGGTAAAACGCACGCCGCGTTCATCACGCACAAACCCGGCGCTTTCAATATCGGTGCCATGCATCACGTCTTCTTCCACCACACCCGCAGTTGCTGGTGTGGCTTCGCGCGCAACCGGCGCGCTGGCCGAGCGGAATTTGATGATTTGCTTCCAGGAACGGGTCAGCGCATCGGCAAATACCAGCAGCAAATCGCCCTGCTGCGCCATGTTCAGGGCGCGATCAATCGATTCCTGTTCATCGGGGATAATTTCAAGCGCATCCGGCTCGACGCCCATGCGGCGCAATTCATCGGCCAGCATGTTCGGGATTTCTTCACTGCCGCGTCCACGCAAGCTGTCGTCACGGCGGCAAATATAATGATCGAAGCGGCCACCCACTGCTTGCGCAATCGCCAGAATATCTTCATCGCGGCGGTCACCCGGTGCCGACAGCACCACAATGCGCCGCCCCAGCACATCCAGCCGGGTCGCCAGATCGGCCATGGCTTGCACTGCATGCGCATTGTGACCATAGTCGAAGATGACTTTGAACGGATGTTCATTGAAAATATTCATCCGGCCCGGAGCCTGGAAGAAGGTGGTATCAAAGGTGCGCAAGCCCTGGCGGATGGCGTCGAGCTTGATGCCGAGCGAAAACGCCACGGCGGCGGCAAACATGGCGTTTTGCACATTGTGTACCGCACGCCCTTCCAGCGTGGCCGGAATCAGGTGCGTCCACACCAGCGGAATATGGCCGCCCTTGTCGTACAAAGTAATCATCTGACCATTGACCCCGGCTTCAAGCGCACAGGCACGGCCACCAGCGCGGATATGTTCACGCACCACCGGATGGGCCGGGTTGAGCGTGACATAGCAAATGTTTTTGGCATCGGTATGGGCCGACATTTTCAGCACCAGCGGATCATCCGCATTCAGCACCGCGCAATCTTTCGCCACTTCAACAATGATGCGTTTCACTTCGGCCAACTGATCCAGCGTATCGATGCCCTTCAAACCCAGGTGATCCGGCTGCACATTCAACACCGCGCCGACATTCACAAACGGCACACCCATCCCGGCGCGCAACAAGCCGCCGCGTGCCACTTCCAGCAGTGCGATATCGATTTGCGGATCGGACAATACCATCCGGGTAGCGACTGGCCCGGTCATGTCGCCTTCCACCGTACCCTGACCATCGATATAAATGCCGTCGGTGGTAGTCAGGCCCGGGGTGTAACCCGCCATTTTGGTAATGTGCGCCAACATGCGGGTGGTGGTGGTTTTGCCATTGGTGCCGGTGATGGCGGCAATTGGCACCCGCGATGGTGTGCCGGGTGGAAACAACATGTCGATCACTGGCCCGGCCACATCGCGCGGCGTGCCTTCGCTCGGGGCCACATGCATGCGGAAACCTGGCGCGGCATTACATTCGCAAATGCCACCGCCGATACGCTTGTAGCTTTCGGTAATGTCGGTGATCAGGAAATCGACCCCGCCCACATCCAGCCCGATGGCGCGAATGGCGCGTACTGCCATATCGCGGTTATCCGGGTGGATTACGTCAGTCACGTCGGTAGCAGTGCCGCCGGTGGAAAGGTTAGCGGTGGAGCGCAGATACACTTTGCGCCCGGCTTCCGGCACGCTCTCGGCGGTCAGATTCTCTCGCTCCAGCATGGTTTGCGCCTGCGCATCCATCACCAGCCGGGTCAGGACTTTTTCATGGCCGACGCCACGGCGTGGATCCTGATTGACGATGGCAATCAATTCGTTGATGGTGCGTTCGCCATCGCCCACCACATGGCCAGGCGTGCGCCGGGTGGCGGCCACCAGTTCGCCATTCACCACCAGCAAGCGGTGGTCGTCCCCTTCCAGGAAGGATTCCACAATCACCGAGCTGGAATGCGCTTTGGCCGCTTCAAAACCGGCGCGC
>JBDLSU010000257.1:0-2577 GCA_039799405.1 Pseudomonadota bacterium
GGCGTCACCCGGGTCAGCGATGGCACCGTGATCGACTTCAACCAGAAATTCGAGCAAGCCAGCAAGGTCGAGCACGAGCAGGGCATCGGTCGCCATATCTCGGAATTTGATATCTGGGTCAACGACAGCGACCGCCAGCGCTTTTTCAGCGAACTGGCGCAAACCGGCATGGTGCGCGAAATGGAATGCGATATCTACACCCACAACCGGCAGCAAATACACGCCCTGATTTCCGGCCAGCTATTTGAACTCAACGATCAACCGCATGTGGTCACCATTGCGCATGACGTGACCGAACTGCGCCAGAAAGAAACCGCGCTGCACCAGTCACTGCTGGCGCAACAGACGGCCGAAGCAGCGCAACAAACGGCCGAAGCAGCAACCCATATGAAGAGCGAATTTCTGGCCATGATCAGCCATGAAGTGCGCACCCCGCTCGGTGGCGTGATCGGCATGTTGCGCTTTGGCCTGAAAGACCCGCTGCTGACCTGCGATACCCGCGCCAAACTCAGCGTCGGCCTGGCCAATGCCGAAGTGCTGCTGCAAATCATCAACGACATTCTGGATTATTCCAAACTCGAAGCCGGGAAAATGACGATCGAAATGATCGACTTTGACTTGCCCGGCCTGGTGCGCGATGCGGTTGCCATCATGGAAGAACGGGCCGAAGCCAAGGGTTTGACGCTGGTGGCCGAAATTCAGCGCGATTTGCCGACCTGGTGGCATGGCGACCCGACCCGCTTGCGTCAGGTATTAATCAACCTGATCGGCAACGCCATCAAATTTACCGAAACCGGCAGCGTCAAGGTGCGGGTCAAGGTGGAAACCAATGGCATGGTCTCGTTCATGGTACGTGATACCGGCATCGGCATCAGCACCGAAGCAGTGCGCCGCCTGTTCCAGAAATACCAGCAGGCCGATGCCTCCACCGCGCGCAAATTTGGTGGCACCGGGCTGGGCCTGGCAATTTGCAAGCGCATCGTCGAAGCCATGCAGGGCAGCATTCATGTCGCCAGCAAGCTTGAAGTGGGCAGCACCTTTACCGTGGTTTTGCCCCTGACCGCAGGCAACGTCAATCTGGCACAAGCCAGCATCGCCCATCTGGAGCCACACAGCCATCAGTTGCGCATCCTGTGCGCCGAAGACGGGGCCACCAACCAGATCATTATTCGCGAACTGGTCAGCACCATGGGCCACCAGATCGATCTGGCCGAAGATGGCATCGCCGCCCTGACCGCGCTCTCGCTGCACGACTATGACCTGGTGCTGATGGATAGCCGCATGCCACGCCTGGAAGGGATCGAAGCCTTGCGCCTGCTGCGCCAGAAAGCGTGTGATGTGCGTAACCCGAATATCCCGGTGGTGGCCCTGACGGCGAATGTTTCGGAACCGGAACGCGAGCGCTTTTTCCACGCCGGGGCCGATGGTTTTATCGGCAAACCGATTGATGAAGCCGAATTGCATATCGAAATCACACGCATGATCGAACTCTTGCTCCAAGCCGGGCGCTCCTTGTTGCCCAATACCCTGGCAGCAACCCTGGCAGCACCCGCCAGCGCTCGCCCGGCAACATCCGGCAGCACGCTTACGCTGACCAACGCAGCGGCCAGCCCCGGCGGCGTGGTGAGCGGCCTCGCCCAGACCAGCAACCCCGCGTCCGCCGCAACCAGCGCAGGCGGCGCGGGCAAAGATGCCCTCAAGGCATTTAGCCCGAAAATGCAACAAAACCTGATCGGCATGTTCAATAATGAAGCGCCGCGCCTGCTGGCCGAAGTGGGCATGGCGTTATCCAACAATGAAGCTGGCGCAGTAGCGATTGCCGCGCATAGCCTGAAAGGTTGCTCCAGCTATTTTGACGTTCCGGAATTACATCGTTTATGCAAGGAAATTGAGCTGGCAGGCAACCGCAATGAGCTTGATATGGTGCGCAATCTTTTCCCGGCCTTTGGCGAGGCGGTCGAACAGGCCACCATTTACGCTACCAGTCTGTTGCCGCAGTAACAGAACTTGACGCCATCCGCCAAGCTCATGGATACTCTATAGCCATGCTGTGAGTAAAATCGAACGGAGCGCCCCCATGTTCGTCGGTCTGAGAGAAAAGGTCTTGTTATTCATCATCAGCGCCATGTTGATCATCGGCTGTGTCTCGCTATGGATGGTCAATTCGATTCAAAAACGCACCCAGCTCGATCTGACCCAACGCGCCGCTGGCGGTTTTGTGCAATTTCACAAAGAACGCACCCTGGCAGCCATTCAGGTGGACTTGGCCCTGTCGCGCAAAATGGCCGACTCCGAAGCGCTACGGCAATGGGTCAAACACCCCGAAGCATTTTCCCGCAACCCGGCAGCACGGCAGGAACTGCACAGTTTGCTCAGTCTGTTTTCCACCCGCCAGGCCTTCATAGGGTCAAATCCGGCCAGCAGCATGTACTACCTGGACCAGGCCGCACTTGATGCCCCCGAACTGAAAAAACCGCAAACCCTCCGTCGCCAGGACGCGGGCGACCAATGGTTTTTTCGCACCCTGGCGCAAACCGAGGCGTGGAATTTCAACCTCGACCACAATGCCAAACTCGG
>JBDLSU010000258.1:0-4937 GCA_039799405.1 Pseudomonadota bacterium
ACCCGTATTTGCCTGATTTGTCGATCCTTTCAGAGCAAGCGCGATTGCACCACCTGAAGCCGTTGTTCCAAGTCTGATTGCTTAGGCCTGTTTTTTAAAAATGATAGGAATTTCATGTCTGAACAATGGGTTTGTCGGGTTTGCGGTACAGAGTGCACTGGTGACCTTACTTCGTGTACAAAGTGCCATTTTATCCGCGGCGCAACACCTGAATCTGCAGCCAAAGGCAAGGACTACCTGGAACAGATTTGGGCAGCAACCCTCAAAAGCGCCGCAGAAGGCAAGAGAGAACGAAAACGCCCGTCTGGTTGCGCGATTGTGACTCTAATACTGGTAATTGTGCTTTTAATTGCGGGCTATTGTCTGCTTTATATATATAACATGGCCAGGTTAGCAAAATGAAGGACCATTTGGCAACCGGATGCAGTGATGCCTTGTCTTACTGTGTAGCGAGCCATAGCATCCATGCACGATCCAATTAGCCAGTTCCCTTGGAATGTCTGGTAAGGATTGAAAAACCATGTCATTCATCAACCAATCTGACACCAAGCACAATATTTTCGATCCGGCCAGCACTCGCCGCCGATGCCGCGCAATGCATCGCCCTGCGCGCAGTCACGCGTGATAATTCGATATCAGTGCAAGACCTGGAGGAGCGGGTGAAAAAGGTGCTGCGTATTTCGGTCTACATTCAATGCACCGATAATTTCACCCAGCACAGCGAAGTGGCAGGTGGTGCCTCAGAAGTGCTGTATGCGGTGTTGGGTAGCGCAGGCGTGCATACGCGCACCTCAGTTGGCTCCTGCCAACTGCCCAAGAATGCGACGGTGGAACTTGATTTGTTGGCTTGTTTTGAGTGAGATCGCAATTATTCCACGGCGGGTGCGGGTGATGGTGGAATATTTGCAGTGGCAATATCAATTGCTGGAAACCATGAGCAAGCAGGATTAGGCATGATTAATTTATCAGGATCCTGCTGTACCGAAGTACAAAATGCCTATTAACATTGGCGTGTTGTATAATGCCGGGTTTAATTTTGTGTTTCCTTGATCGGAAAACCGGCTATTGAAAAGGGTGCCATGTTGCCTTACCTTCGCAAACCATCCCCGTTGGCGGGCGTATTCAGTTGCGCCATATTATTGGCCCCGCCAGGCAGCTACGCATCAGACCCGCCCGAGCGCGGCAAAGCGCCGCCAGCGCCTGCGCAGGTTGCCACCTCGCCCAGCGTGGTGAACCTGCCTTCGCATCCGGAGGGGGCAAGCGCTGCTGGCGCATCAGCCAAAGTACTGGTGCGGCAATTGAATATCAAAGGCAATACCCGGTTTTCCACCAGCGCCTTACTGTCCCAAACCAGGTGGCAGCCGAATCAGGAACTCGATCTGGCGCAATTACAACAGTTGGCGCAGCAAATTCAAGCGTTTTATCATGAGCAGGGCTATTTCCTGGCACGCGCCTATTTGCCGCCACAACACAATACCGGGGGCAGTATCACCATCGAGATATTGGAAGCGCGCTATGGCAAGGTTGACGTCAACAACCCGCAAGGCCAGGCCAAGGCCCGGCACCTGGCAGGCGTCCTGCTTTATCGATCTGGGCCAAAGCCGCGCCAATAAAGATCTGGCGGGGAGCACCCGGCGCAATTATCGCGGCACCGGCTTGGGTGTGCAGTGGCTACGCCCGAATGACTTTTCCATCAAGCTGGACTGGGCCATCCGGCTGGGCGATGAAAAAACCGCCGCCGAAACGCGCAAAAGCCGGGTTTGGTTGCAGGGCGCAAAATACTTTTAAAATTCAAAAAATTGTTGCAAGGAATGTATCATGAATCATATTTATCGCCTGATCTGGAGTAAGCGTTTAGGTTCTTTGGTGGTGGTTTCCGAAACCGCAACCGGTTGCGGCAAAGATGCGGCGGGTTGCGATGGGGTGGCAGGCGCATCGGCAGGCATTTCGCGCCGCTGGCGCGCCTTCTTGCGCCCGTTGGTGTTGGCGTTGCTGAGCGCGCAAGTGCTGGCCGGGCCGCAAAATGGCGTGGTGGTGGCGGGCAAGGGTAGCATTGCCACCAGTGCCAACACCACCACCATTAGCCAAACCACGCCCAACTTAACGCTGAACTGGAATAGCTTCAATATCGGTGCAGGCGAGCGTGTGGTGTTTCAACAGCCCAGCAGCAGTGCGATTGCCTTGAACCGGGTGCTGGGTATCGATGGCAGCCAGATTTTGGGGCAGTTGCAAGCCAATGGACAAGTGTTTTTGATTAATCCGAACGGGATTTTGTTTGGCCGTCATGCGCAGGTGAATGTGGGTGGTTTGGTGGCGTCCACGCTCAATATCAGCGATGCCGATTTCGCTGCGCGGCGCTTCCGGTTTGCGGGGAATGTTGGTACGGGCGTGGGTGCGGGCAAAATCGAAAATCAAGGGCAATTGACTGCTGGCAGCGGCGGCTATATCAGCTTGCTGGGGCAGCAGGTCAGCAACGACGGCATCATCAGCGCGCAACTGGGCAAGGTGGCGCTGGCGGGTGGGCAGGCGGTAACGCTGGATATCGTCGGCGATGGCTTGATCAGCGCGGTGGTGGATCAGGCGGCGGTGAATGCGCTGGTGAGCAATCAGGGCATGATTCATGCGGATGGCGGGCAAGTGTTACTGAGCGCAAAAAGCGCCTCGGCTTTGCTGGATACGGTGGTCAATAATAGTGGTGTGGTGGTAGCCAATACGCTGTCCGGCCATGGCGGAGAAATTCGGTTGGATGGCGGGGCACAAGGGGTGGTGTCGGTGAGCGGTAGTTTGCTGGCCAGAGGCGAGCAAGAGGGTGAGCGCGGAGGTGAAGTGCGGGTGCTCGGCGACAAGGTGGGTTTGTTTGAACATGCCAGGGTGGATGCTTCGGGCCAGAATGGTGGCGGCATTGTGCTGGTGGGGGGGAATTATCAGGGCCACGGCCCGGAAGCAAATGCCAGCTTTACCCATGTGGCGGATCAGGTCAGCATTAAGGCTGATGCGATTAGTCAAGGTGATGGCGGCAAGGTGATTTTGTGGGCGGATAAGCAGACCAATTTCCTGGGGCAGATTTCGGCCAAGGGGGGCGTGTTGGGTGGGAATGGCGGGTTTGTAGAAACTTCAGGCAAGCAAATCTTACATGCATTGGGCCAAGTTGATGCCAGTGCCGCCAAGGGCAAGGGCGGTACTTGGTTGCTCGATCCCAATGATATTACGATCGATGACAACTTCGACGACCATATCATAGAATTTATTACGCTCGATGATCATGCCACACTGAATGCAAGCAGCCTGAGCAATGCTTTGACCAATGGAACCACGGTGAGAGTGCAAACCGGAAATGGTGGTGCGAATACGGAGCGGGGTAATATTTCGGTCAATACGGCGGTGGATGCCGTGGGGACGGGAGCTACCCTGAACCTGGATGCGCAAGGTGATATTGTGTTTGCCTCGACCAGTTCAATTACTGGCACTAATTTAGCGCTTAACCTGAATGCCGGAACCAATGTCTCAAATACCAACCCTGGTACCAATGCCAGTACCATTATCATGGCAAATGGCTTCAGCATTACCACTAAGGGTGGTAACATTGCTGCAACGACAAAAGGCGCGATTCAGTTGGCGGGTATTGATACTGGTGCTGGCAATTTAACTGTGACTTCAAATGGTGGTGCAATTACCCAGGTTTCAGCCTTAACTGTGGGTGGTACAACGACGTTGAATGCAAACTCTGGTTCGGTAAACCTTAGTACAGCCAATAATGCCATTACCACCTTGGGTGCCGTTACTGCCACTGGGGGTGATTTTACGCTCAATAATACGGGTTCGAGTAATACATTGATTTTGGCTGGGAATGTCAATGTAGGGATTAATTTAATAGATTTGAATAGTGGCAACCAGCAGCTCAACTTCGGTACAAATAGCGTGACTGCTGCGGGTTTGCACGTGAAATCGAGTTCGCCAGTATTGGGCAATGCAAATTTAACGGCTGTGACTGGCACTATTCAGTTGGAGCCATTTGATACTACTGCGGCGATATCTTTGGCAGATGGCACAGGCACATTCCAGGTGGATACCACGACCATTGGCAAATTGAAAGCATCCAATGCCAGCACTATTGAAATTGGTGTGAGCGGCGGTACAGGCACCCTGACTACGGGCGGTGCAGTCGATTTGGCAGGTAAAAATCTGACCTTGCATGCGGGTACCTATGCGGAAAGTTCAGCTTCTGGAAATATCATCGAGGCAGCTAACCTGGTCTTGAATGCCAATGGCGGCGCGAATATCGGTGCCTCTGGCACTGGATCGATTGATATTGCCGTCAACAAGGTCAGCGCTACCACCACCAACGGCGGCAGCGTGTACCTGGCTTCGGGAAGTGGCTTTGATCTTGGCACCACCAACCTTGGCGTGGGCAGCTTGAATCTGGCGATACTGTCATCCGGTCGTGCATTGACACAGTCGGGACCAATTACGGCGGGCTCGCTGGCGGTGCTTCATGTCGCTGGCTCTACCGATTTCAGTACCCAGGACAATCAAATTGGCGATCTGGGCGCAATTACCGGCGTCGGCCAGATTTTTTCGCTGAAAAATACAGTGCCGCTGACGCAAAGCGGCGTGATGTCGATAGACACTTTTGCGCTGACCAATACTGGCGGTGTCAGCAACCTGGCGCAAGCAAACAATGTGCTCAAACTTGGCCCGGTTACCAATACCGCTGGCGATTTTACCTTCATCAACACCGGTTCCAGCAATACCTTGACCCTGACTGGCGATATCGATGTCAGTGGTGCTCACGACATCACGATTGATGCCGGCAAAAATCAGTTGGCGCTGGGCAGCGCCAACCTGATTGCCAACAAGGTTAGCCTGAGTTCAAACGGTGTTAGCGGTGGCACGTTCCAGGGCGACGTGATATTGGCACCGAATGCGGCAGACGCTAG
>JBDLSU010000259.1:0-6281 GCA_039799405.1 Pseudomonadota bacterium
CTCGATTCCATCAACAAATATGGCAATGGCGAAACCAGCAAAGCACCCGGTGCCGATGATGACGCATCCGGCATCGCCAGTTTGACCGAAGCCTATCGCGCCATGCTGGTAGCCAACTACAAGCCACGCCGCACCATCAAAATCATGGGCTATGCCGCAGAAGAAGCGGGTTTGAAGGGGTCGGCTGACATTGCCGCCAAATTCAAGGCGACCAATGTGAATGTGGCCGGGGTATTGCAGTTGGATATGACCAATTACAAAGGGGCGGCCAACGACATCTATATATTTACCGATTACACCGACAACTTGCAAAACCAGTTTATTGAAAACCTGATCAAGACCTATCAACCCGGCCTTACCATAGGCTTCGATGTCTGCAAATATGCCTGTTCCGATCATGCTTCATGGAGTAAAAACGGCTACTACGCATCAATGCCGTTCGAGTCATCATTTGCCCTCGACAACCCCAAAATTCATACCCCCGACGACACCTTGGCCAATTCCGACGTAACGGCCGCCCACGCCCTCAAATTTGCCAAACTGGCGCTCTCGTTTGCGGTGGAACTGGGCAGCGATGCGGGCGCGGTAGTGTTGCCACCCAAGACCGAAACCTTTACCGGTTCGCTCGCCAGCGGTGCCAGCAAGCTATTTGGCCCCTTCAAAGTGGGTGTCGGCAGCATGAAACTGAGCACCACCGGCACCGGCGACATGGACATCTATGGCCGCAAAACCAGCGCCCCTACCACCAGCACTTTCGATTGCAAATCCGCCGGATCAAGTTCCACCGAAACCTGCAGCGTCAGCTTTACCGCTCAGGGTGATGGTTATGTCTTGGTGAAAGCCTTTGCCGCTGGCAATTACAACCTGACGGTGACTTACCCCGCGCAGTAAGGGTTGCCACTCATGGGCGGGCAAGCCGATTCCTGGCGAACCTGACCATGGGCTGGACGTGGCGGGCAGGCTTGGCGCGGTGCTGCCTGTGCAAAGGCGGGCACCTGGTACTGCGCCACCATGCTTTTGGGCAGGTAAGTGCCTGGCAGCCTGTCGAAATTAGGCAGCCGGGGCGGTTAGTGGATAGCCTGGAAGCGGATGTCCGGAATGAAGGTAATCGCCAACCTGTTATCGTAGAGTTGTACAATCTCGACGCTGGCCCGGTTCTCACGTACATTGACGGCCTGCAGAAAAACACCCCACGCTACCAAATTGCACGTAATAATTGTTCTCACATCGTCGCCAATGCTTTAATGGCTGGCGCAAAGCGTGGCCCGAGCTTTATCCCGAATGCGGGCCATTACGGGCACATGGCGCGGATTTTGGGTTTGGGCATCTGGACACCGGATCAGGTATTGCGCTTCGCCAAGGAATTAAAGTTCGTATGAAAATTTTCTACAACAAAAACTACAACATCGATTTTGGCATCGTCAATCGTATTCATCCGTTTGATGGCACCAAATATGCCAAGGTGTATGCAGCCATCAAAGATTTTCCCGGCATCGATATGCAGGATGTACCCGCGCCGATTACGCTGGATGAAGCCAAGGAATTTGCCAATGATTTGTTGAAGCTGTTCTACGTCAACAAGCGCTATATCCTCAATGCGCTGGCTTTGCCTTACATTCCCTTGCTGCCGTTTTCATTTATCGACCGCAAAATTCTGCTGCCCATGCGCTGGGCGGTGGCGGGCACGATTGCTGCTGCCAAGTATGCGCTGCAAGGCAACTATGCCTGGAATTTGGGCGGCGGCTACCACCACGCTACCCGCGCCGCATGCGAGGGCTTTTGCATTTATAACGATATCGGCATTGCGGTGCGCCAGTTGCGCCAGCAAGGTTTGTTAGCAGCGGATGCAAAGATCTTGATTATCGATGTCGATGCCCATCATGGTAATGGCAATGCGTATGTATTCATGGACGATGCCAACGCCACTTTGCTGGATATTTACAATAAAGATATCTATCCGCAAGGCATCGAAGCGGACTTCACCAAACGTCGTGTCAACATTGCCCTGCCCATTCCCACCGGCACCAGCGACCCGCACTACCTGCAACGTCTGGCGCAAGGCCTGGCCCTGTTGCAACCTGGCTTTGCACTGGCTTTCGTGGTGGCGGGCACCGATGTTTTACAGGGCGATCCGCTGGGCGGTTTGTGTGTCAGTGTGGAAGGCTGTGTGCAGCGTGACAGCATGATTCTGGCGCGCCTGCGCGAGCTGGGTGTGCCAGCGGTATTCTTGGGTGGTGGTGGGTATTCGCCCAAAAGTGCGATACAAATTGCGGCCAGTTTGCGGCAAAATTATTTGGTTTAACTTACTCCAGGCGAGGCCAGACAGAGGGGGCGGATTTGCCCGAGCAATCTGTCACCGATGCTTTATGGTTTGGTTTGTCCGATAACAGGCGCATCTTCACCAATAAACACCGGCGCACCGTCTTGCCAGAACACGGCGTATTGCCCCAGCCGTCGCTTCCGTTCCAGTGCTTTGCTGACGGCAAGGCGCAGGCTGTCGAGCATGACTTGAGCAGCGGGGCTGATCGGTGCTGGTGATTGGTCAGGTGGTGTGGTCATGCTTGAGCCTCTTGTAGCAAAAGATTGAGAAAATCGGGGCGCTGTACATCGCGCTGAAGTCCGGTTTGTTCAAATATTAGTTCAGGCACATTTTCGTTGTTCATGAAGCAAATGGTCTGATCCACCCTGGGGGCAAATAAATTGAACATATTGTACAGGCTGCGAGGAAAGCGCCGGGCAATATCTGTGGCCGGAATGTTGTGGCCACCATGTTTGACAGGCTCGGCTACCCGCAAGCTGGATAATTCGGCACTGGGCAGCGCCAGGTAGATCAGCTCTACCCGCCAGCCAGTGGCCTTCAAGCGATCTATCAGTTTTAAATAGCTGCGGCCTGCCAGCGTGGTTTCAAAGGCAAAGTCTTGCTGCGCGCTGATGCAATCTTCAATTTCCTGTAAAAACAAACGGCTGGCGGAAAGTAGCTGCTGTTCCGGGGCCAGTGGCGAAAGGCCTGCTGCAATCAGGTCGGCGTTGATAAAGCGGCGGCATTGGGTGACGGCGGGCAGGTATTCCATCGCAAAGGTGGTTTTGCCCGCGCCATTGGGGCCAGCAATGATCCAGCAAGTTGGCATTATTTTTTCTCCCCTGGCCGTAAGCGCCGCCTCTCCAGATGCCCGTGGCGCAAATAGTGTTCCAGCGCATCTGCCCCGGCTGCCGCCACATCCGGGTTGGCCGCCAGGTAGGCGGCGGCGTCAAAATGATATGGGCCGTCCGGCTGGCTGGAGCGGGTGGCGTCGATAAATTGATCCGGCACGGGCCAGCCGGCATAGCTGGGTTGCATCAGTTGCCCGGTCTGGATGTTGAGCAGTTTGCGGAAGTGGATCTGGCCATAAAACGGGTCGGAAAACAGCGGCGTGTACCAGGCGCAGCCTTCAAAAAAGTAGTGGGTCACTTGCGACCAGCGGGTAGCCTGGCGATTTATGTGTACGCTGCCGCCGTGGAACAGGTTGGCGGCCCAGATCAGGGCCTGGCCTTTTTTTGCCAGAAACGGCAGACGCTGCGTACCGTGGGCATCGACCAGCGCTTGCCACATTGGCTCGTATTCGATCTGGCTGGGGCGCTCGGGCAGGGTGGAGAGGCAGCGGCCGATATGTTCGTTGGTGTAAATCGGCCAGCGGTGGCTGCCGGGGTAGTAAAACAGCGGGCCGTTGTCGGGCGTTACGTCTTCCAGCGCGACCCACACGCCGCACATGAAGCGCTCCGGCACCGAGCTGAAATGGACCGAATCGGAATGCAGGCTTTGCTGGGTGCCAACCGGAAAATTGAGGGTCTGGAACGGCCAGGCGCGCGCGCCGTAGAGTCGGCTCAGGACTTCGATCACGACCGGGTTGGCGGCGATATTGCGCACCGCCTGCTCGTAGCGCCAGGCGTCGCGCAGGCGCAAATCGGCATGCGCGCCGTTGCGAAATGTCTGCCATGCAGCCGCATCATAGCGTGGAGTCAGATTGGCTTTGATTTGTTCGGCAAGAAGCTCAAATTGCGCTTCGGGAAATTGAATCACCGCAAAGCCATAGTCATGCATCTGCTGCGCCAACTGCCGGGTGGCATCATCGGCATCAGCAAAAATCGCCTTGACGAAAGGTGATTCGATCGACGGCACGCCGGGCAGGGGATTGATAAACCGGGGGCTGGATTGGTCTGGCATGGCGACACTTGCGCGGCGTGGAACAAGCTGGCGATTATAGCATTGGCGCTGGCCCTGGCAAAACGGCCCTGGCGCAAACTGTCGGGAGTGGCATAAGGCTTATGCCAAATTCGGCATTGATTGGATATTGCTTTGTGGATATAATGGGCACATTTTAATTTCTGCGAGGCACACGGGATGGGCGTTTACACACAATCGATTCAACAGTTATACGTGGCATACTTTAATCGTCCGGCAGATAGCGGTGGCCTGGCTTACTGGGAATCGGTGGTGGCAGGTCAAAATGGCAGTACTGCGCTGGTGAGCGCGGAATTTGCCAGATCGGCAGAATACCGTGCCGCATACCAGGGCAAGAGCAATGCCGAGATTGTGAATCAGGTGTATTTGAATTTGTTTGGTCGCGCCGCCGAAGAATCCGGTAAAGCGTATTGGGCCAATGCGCTGGATAAAGGATTTACGACGATTGATGATGCCGTCACCATGGTGGCGAAAGGTGCCCAGGGCAGTGATCTGGAGGCGTATAACGCCAAGGTCAGTGGTGCAACTGCCTTCACGCAATTGTTGCCAACCGACCCGGGCGTGGTGGTGTATGCCGGTAGCGCCGGTATTGCCGAAGCCAAAGACTACATCAGTGCCATCACCAGTGCCGCCACGCTGGCGCTGGCAACCCGTAATGACAATTTGCTGGCTTCGCTGGCGGCCGTCAAATCGGCCTCGGTGGCATCGGCTACCGTCAACCTGACTACTTCGGTCGATACCATTGCACCGGGTAAAGCATTGCCGCTGGATGGTAACGATACCTTTAATGCGGTCTCGGTCGGTGGCTCGCAAAGCATCAATGCACACGACCAGATTAATGGCGGCCTGGGTAAAAATACCCTGAACATTACTTCCAACAATGCACTCGCCCTGATTGTTCCGCAAGATGTGACGATCAGCAATATCCAGACTGCCAATATGAACGCAAAAAATACCGTCAGCGTTGATACCAGTGGCTGGACCGGCTTGCGCAAGGTGAACGTCAGCTCGGTGGGGGGCGATACGGTCACAGCCGCCAGTACGACCGCGATTGTGCTCAAAGATAGCCAACTGGGCAATGGCACGGTGGATATCAACGGGGGATCTGATGTGACCGTGAGCTTGAGCAAAGCCACCAACAACAGTATCGTGACCATCGGTAGCCAACTTGCCCCTGCGGGCGCAGTGCTGGTGAATAACCAGATTTCTGGCGCGGCCAATCAAATTGTCATTAACGGTGGTACCAGCGTAACAGTGAAAAGCACACTGGCAGCGGATTCGACAGGCAGTTTTGGCGGCAAAGTAACGGTCAATGGCGGCGCCAATACCGCCAGTGTGAATATCACCAATGTCAACCCGGATTCCAAAATCTTCGGTCCGACCATTGCGGCCAGTGTGACCATTAATGATGCCAATTTTGGCGGCACCCAGGCTGGCACCATTCATGATGTGACGGTCAAAACCTCGTATCTCACCACGATTAACGATACCGGCTTGAATGCGCTCACCCTGAGTGGTGGCGGTACGGTGCAAATTAATAATGCTGGTCTGGAGAATCCGGCCAGCACCACCCTGGCCTTGTCGCTCCAGAGCGATGATCGCGGTTATAATTTCCTGACCGTTGCTGATCAGGGTGTGTACACCAAGTTGAATGTGACGATGCAGGCCACCAGTGTCGGGACAATGTTTATGACCCCGCTGTTTAATGCCGTGACCGAGCTTGCCGTGAGTGGCGAGAGCCAATTGTATTTGAGTGAGCTGGATCGTATGAGCTCACTGCAATCAATCAAGGTCAGTGGCAATGCAGGTATCTATGCGGATTTAAGCAAAACGCAAGTGAATTCGGTCGATACTTCCAAAGTACTGCAGACGGTCAGCGGCTATATTGCTGTGACGCTGGATGGTAGCAAAACCAGCTTTGTCGGTGGCAATAAAAACGAATCGATCACCTTGACCGGTGCGCTGCCGACCAAGGTGATCAATGCCGGCGGCGGTTCGGATAGCCTGCAATTGTCGGCTGATTTGGCCGCCAGGCTTGCGCAAGACGCCAATGCCGCGCATT
>JBDLSU010000260.1:0-8891 GCA_039799405.1 Pseudomonadota bacterium
AAGCGTTCCACGATTTGGTCAAACGGCACTTGCTGGTGCGCATAGGCATCGAGCAACAGGCGTTTGCTTTGTTCCAGCAAGGTGCTAAAGCTCGGGTTGCCGGACAGGTCACTGCGCAATACCAGGGTGTTGACAAAGAAGCCGATCAAGCCTGCCACTTCGGCTTGTTCACGGTTGGCAATCGGGCTACCGAGCACGATATCGGTTTCATTGCTGTAGCGCGCCAACAGTACCGAGAACACGGCATGCAGGCCCATGAAGAGCGTTGCGCCGCTGCTCTGGCACAGTGCGTTAAGCGCGTCGCGGGTGGGCACCTCAATCTGGCTGTGATAAGTTTCGCCGTTAAAGGTTTGCACCTTCGGGCGTGCATGATCAAGCGGCACACTGTGAACCAGCGGCAGGTTGGCCAATTGCCCGGTCCAGTAACTTAATTGTTGATCCAGCACCTCGCCTTGCAACCAGGTACGTTGCCAGTGGGCATAGTCGGCGTATTGAATCGCCAGCGGCGGCAGCGGATTGGCCTGGCCCTGCACATAGGCTTGATACAGCGCACTGAATTCATTCATCAAAATCGCCATCGACCAGCCATCGGAGGCGATATGGTGCATGGTGACCAGTAACACATGTTCATCTTGCGCCAGCTTGATCAATTGCGCACGCAACATCATGTCGCGGCTTAAATCGAAGGCACGGCTGGCTTCGTCCGTGATTTGTTCGGCCAACTGCAATTGCCTTTCACCCGGCATCGTGCCGGAGAAATCAAGGAACGGCACCACCAACGAGGTGGCGGCCTGGATCACTTGCTGTACCTGACCATCGTCGCCGTTGGTAAAGCAAGTGCGCAAGCTTTGGTGTCGTTCAATAATGCTGGTGAAGGCTTGATCGAGTGCGGCATAGTTCAGGTGGCCAGTCAGCCTGATGCCGCCCGACATATTGTAATGGGCGCTGCCGCCGTCGATTTGATCCAGCAACCACAAGCGCTGCTGGGCATACGAAGGCAACAGAGTTTGCGCGCGCGATACCGGAACCAGCGCCGGACGGCCAAGCCCGGCATCGCCAAGCAACAGCGTTTGCGCCAGTTCGCCCAGGGTCGGGCAATGGAACAGGGTTTTTAACGGTAGTGCAACATTGAAGGTTTGATTGATGCGTGCCATTAAGCGGGTGGCCGATAGTGAGTGACCACCCAGCCGGAAAAAATCGTCGGTAATACCGACCCGCTCTACCCCCAGCACTTCTTGCCACAAGGCGCACAAGGCATGTTCCATGTCCGTGCGCGGCGCGACATGGTGCGCTTGTGATGCAGAAGTATCCGGTTCGGGCAGCGCTTTACGATCCACTTTGCCATTGGGCGTGAGCGGGAAGCGTTCCAGCAGGACAAACACCGCCGGAATCATGTAATCGGGCAGGGTCTGCGCCAAATGCTGGCGCAGTTGTTCGGTCGCCACGCCAGCGCTGACAACATACGCAAGCAGGCGCTTGTCGCCGGATGCGCTTTCTTTCGCCAATACCAGCGCATCCTTGACTTGCGGATGCGAGGCCAGTGCCTGCTCAATTTCGCCCAGTTCAATGCGAAAGCCACGGATTTTGACTTGATGGTCGATACGGCCCAAAAATTCCAGATTACCGTCATGCCGCCAACGCACCAGGTCGCCAGTTCTATACAAGCGCTCGCTGCTGGCGGGATTGGTTTTATCGTAAAACGGATTGGCGATAAATTTTTCAGCCGTCAGTTCCGGACGGTTCAGGTAACCACGCGCCAGACCGGCACCGCCGATATACAGTTCACCCGCAGTGTGAACGGGTACCAGTTGCCCAAGCGGATTCAGTACATACACCTGACTGTTATGGATTGGTTTGCCGATACTGGCAACGCCCCGGAAGGTACGTAGTACATAGGTGGAATAAGTCGTATCTTCCGAAGGGCCATACAAATCGTAGACCGCATTGATGCCCTTGCTATATAAGCTATCGACGATTTTCTGTTTTAGCGGTTCACCCGCCAAATTTACGGTGGTAACCGATTTCGGAATGCGGTTGCCAGCCAACAAGGCTTCCATGGCCGAGGGTACGGTATTAATCAAGGTGATGTTCGGCTCTGACAGATCGGGATGCAGTTCAAGAATATTTTTGACAATCAGCGCCGTGCCACCCACCGATAAGGGCGCAAACATTTCAAATATCGATAAATCAAAACACACCGAGGTGGACGCCAACACACAGCGCAGTTGCTGCTGATCATAGGTCACGAGCGCCCACGATAAAAATGCGACGGTGTTGCGATGCGCCACCATCACCCCTTTGGGATTGCCAGTGGAGCCGGAGGTGTAAATCAAATAGGCCAGGTGATGCGATTGCAAGCCGATTTGTGAGGCGGGTATATTGGTGACAGCTTGTGCCCTGCATTGTTGTTGAACCAGTTCGGCATCCAGGCATACTGCATGCACGTCATTGTTCAAGCTGGTGCGGCACACATGGCGCTGGGTCAGGATTGTCGTCAGTTTTGCATCCGCCACCATATACGCCAAGCGCGCTGCCGGGTAATCGGGGTCGAGCGGAACATAAGCTGCGCCCGCTTTCAGAATGCCCAGAATGCCCACCACCATTTCCAGCGAACGCTCAAGGCAAATGCCGACCAGCGTGTCCGGTTTAACTTGCTTGTGTTCGATCAGGTAATGCGCCAGTTGATTGGCGCGCTGGTTCAATTCCCGGTAGGTAAGCTGTTGATGGTTACACACCAGTGCCACCGCATCGGGATTTTTTTCCACCTGTTGTTCAAACAAATGATGGATGCATTGCTCATGCGGATAGTCGCTTGCGGTATCGTTCCACTCAACCAGCAATTGATGCTGCTCGGCGGCGCTTAACATGGTGGCTTGAAATACGCTTTGCCCGGGGGCCTGGGTCAGACTTTGCAGGACGATGGCAAAATGCGCCGCCATGCGCTCGATGGTCGTCGCTTCAAACAAGTCGGTGTTGTAGTTCCAGCCAAGCTGCAAGCCCTGCGCAGTGTCAACGATATTGAGCGTTAAATCGTATTTGGCGATACTGCCATCAGGATCGATGGCGCTCGCGCTCAAGCCGGGTAAGGCCAGCACGCCAGCTTGATTGTTTTGCAGCACCAGCATGATCTGGAACAGCGCGCTATGGTTGCGGCTGCGCTGGGGTTGCAACCGTTCGACGATTTGTTCAAACGGCACTTGCTGGTGCTCATAGGCCCCCATTAGCATGCGTTTGCTTTGTTGAAGCAGCGTAATAAAATCAGGATTGTCGGACAGATCGCAGCGCAATACCAGGGTGTTGACAAAGAAACCGATCAAGCCAGCGACCTCGGGCTGTTCACGGTTGGCGATCGGGCTACCGATTACGATATCAGTTTCATTACTGTAACGCGCCAACAGTACCGAAAATGCTGCATGCAAGCCCATGAACAAGGTTGCGCCATTTGCCTGGCACAGGGCATTCAACGCCTGGAAGGTTACGCCATCAAGGTAAGTGTGATAAGTATTGCCGATAAAGGTTTGTACCTTGGGGCGCGGATAATCCAGCGGCAAACCATGCACTGCTGGCAGCTTGTTTAATTGCGTGGCCCAATATTCCAGTTGCTGATCGAGGACTTCACCTTGCAACCAGGTGCGTTGCCAGTGTGCATAGTCAATATATTGGATTGCCAAGGGTGAAAGCGGATTTTTTCTGCCCTGAACATAGGCACGATAGAGCGCACTGACTTCATTGATCAAAATCGCCATCGACCAGCCATCCGAAGCAATGTGATGCATGGTGACGAGTAAGATATGCTCATCAGCGGCTAGCTTGAGTAAGCTGGTGCGTAGCATCAGATCCTGGCTTAAATTGAATTCACGGCCTGCTTCTTCCGCAATCAATCGCGTAATTTGCCTTTGCCGTTCATCCTCTTGCAAGGCAGATAAATCAGTTATCGGCACCAGAAAAGGCATCGACGGTTGAACTACTTGCAGCGGCTGCCCATCGTTTCCGATACAAAAATTAGTACGCAGGCTTTCATGGCGTTCAAGCACACTGGTATAGGCACGGTTTAGCGCATCATGATTGATTGCACCGGAAAGTCTCAGTGTGCCTGACATATTGTAATGGGCACTACCGCCATCAATATGATCCAGCAGCCAAAGCCGTTGCTGGGCGAACGATAACAATAAGGGCGTATTTTCTCTGTCAATCACCGAAATGACACTATCAGCCAGCTTCTTCTTTTTCTGCAGTAAATAGTCAACAATTTTCTGCTTTTCGGCTTTGATTGTATTAATCAAAGTTTGATCCAGGGCACGCTTGTCGCCGTTAATCACCAGATTTTCATCATTATTCAAATCTAATTTAATTCCGCGATTTTCTAATATATTCAACAAATTTAAAACGATACTCATATGCCGACCTTATTTTAAAAGAATGATGACACTTGTCCATCACCGTCAGAAACCGCTATCGTGGAATAAACGCATGATAGTCAGATACAGGATGTGCCCGGTGCCCGGTGCCTGGACAAGTGCAATGTTGGCTTTCCATGCAATTTCACGTTGCTCGACAATGGCGCTTACACGAACCGCCATAGTGTCCCTTTATTCATAAAAAATCCCGGAATGCATTTCCAGGTGAAATTTTATTTCAAAAATGAGGAATGTATCGCCATCACCATCTGGCACCATCGAACTGAAACCAGCGCTGTAGCGACAGGCAGAACGTGCGGCAAGCGTAAGCGTGCGGCAAAATTGGCTGATTTACGCGCATCAGGCACCTGGCACGGTGCCCAAGTAGTGTGGTTGCTGCTGTGAAGTGGCTGTTGATTGTCTGGCACTGCCCTGCCCGGCACGCATTATCCGGGTCGTCGTGCCCACAATTTGCTACCCAGCATGAGCACCGCCAGTGCCAGCGCCCCGGCCACCACGCCTGCCAGCGCATCGAGCAAGGAACCCAGCACCGCGCTGCCGGCTGGCACGGCACTGGCAACTTGCGCCAGGTGTTCAATTGCGTGGTGTAGCGGGGGAATGCCATGGCTGAGAATGCCACCACCGACCATAAACATGGCTACCGTGCCGACCAGGGCCAGCCCCTTCATCAACCAGGGTGCGCCAAGTAAAAACACCTGGCCGATACGATGCAACAGTTTGATATGCCAGCCTTTGCCTTCGCGCCGGGAAAGGTATAAACCAATGTCATCGAGTTTTACAATGCCCGCCACCAGGCTATACACGCCCACCGTCATCACCAGCGCAATGGCGGAGACGACCAACACTTTTTGCAGGAACGGTGCTTGCGCCACCGAACCCAGGGTAATGACAATGATTTCGGCCGAGAGCACAAAATCGGTACGAATCGCGCCCTGAATCTTTTGCTTTTCAAATTCCACCATATTGGTCTGTGGGTCGTGTAAGGCTTGCCGCACTTGTTCTTGCTCGTGTGCCACTTCGGCGTGACCATGCAAAAACGGGTGGGCGATTTTTTCAAATCCTTCCAGGCACAGGTAGAGCCCGCCCAGCATCAGAAGCGGGGTAATCAACCACGGCACAAACCAGCTTATCGCCAGGGCTGCAGGCACCAGAATCAATTTGTTGCGCAATGAACCCATGGCAACGGCCCACACCACCGGCAATTCACGCTCGGCACGCACCCCGGCCACCTGTTCGGCATTGAGCGCCAGGTCATCCCCAAGCACGCCAGTGGTTTTTCGCGCCGCCACCTTGGCCATCGCGGCCACATCGTCAAGCACGGTGGCAATGTCATCAAGTAAGAGCAATAAACTGGAACCGGCCATGGCAGAGCACCTTTTAAGTAAATAAAGTTATTGTTACAAAACTGGCGAAGTGTTGCCCAGACGGCGCGATTGTAGCAAATTTCAAACGCATTCACCCTGCCGTTTGCGCAGCCATGGCAGTAGCCGCCTCACCCATTTTCACGCATTTTCACGCGTTTTCAGGCGTTTTCTATTACCGCCGTCTCAAACCCCACCACATTGCGCGCCTCGCGCGAGAATTCGACCCCCACCAGGCTGATCGGCAAACCATGCTGGCGGTATTTGTCGGCATAGCCCTTATCCAGAATCTGCTGCAAGGCACGGCCCTCGGGCAAGAGTTCCACCACCTTGAATTCAAACAGGTAAATGCGATCCGGCAAAATCAGGGTCATGTCGATGCGGCCATGGTTGCTGGCGTCTTCCACCCGGCAATCGTAGCCCAATGCGGCGAAGTAGCTGTAGAACACGCTGGCGTAATAGCCTTCGTAGCGGGAAATCGGGTTGTTGTCGTACCAGGCATGGGGAATACTTGAGAAGAAGGACTGAAACAGTTCCTTCATGCCCGCCGTGTCATGAGCACGCAGTAGTTTTCCCAGGCTTTTGCGATGTTGGCGGCTTTTTGGCATCGTGCTGGTGTAGCTGGCCAGCAGCAGGCTATTCAGGCTGACTGCCACTTCCCGATTGGGGTAACCCAGCGTGTAATCCCAGGTACCGTAAGGCGATTGATCGACATGGTGGATGGTCAGGTAACCGGTTTGAAACAGTAAGGCTTCCGGTGTGATGTCGTCCACATCAAAGCTTGAAATGATCTCATCATCGGTAGAAAAAGCGGCCAGATCGGGGGTAAACCAGCCTTGTTCGGCCAGTAGTTTGATCAAAAAACCGGGGGAGCCGGTTTCAAACCACCAGGATTTGAATTCGCGCCGATCAAACAGCAATAATACGTCGTAAGGGTTATACACGCTGGTGCCGCGCCAGTTGTAGCCGTTGTACCAGTGCCTGATTTCGCCCCGGTCCAAACCCGGCAATTCTGGCGCAAACACCGTATCGATGTCTGCATCGGTGTAGCCGCACAGGGCAGAATAACGCGGATCAAGGGTGATGTCGGTGAGGTTGTTCAGGCCGGAAAACAGGTTCACTTTACTGAATTTGGACACACCGGTCAAAAACGCAAAGCGGATATACGCATCCTGCCCCTTGATAACGCTGTAGAAGTCTTTTAAATCATCCCGCATCGCCCGGGCAATGGCGCGGTCTTCAATTTTATCCAGAATTGGTTTGTCGTACTCGTCCACCAATACCACTACGCGTTGCCCGGTTTGCTGGTGCAAGCGCAAAATCAAATCGCTGAAGCGGCTACGCTGATCCGGGTAGCGCGCGGGTAAATTGAACTGGCGTTCATGGTCTTCCAGTTGCTGGTGCAGCAAGCGCGCCAGATCGGCGCTGTCTCGTAAGCTGGCTACCGCAAAGTTGATGCGTATCACCGGGAAGCGCTGCGACCAATCCCAGTGGTCATGAATCGCCAGACCAGCAAACAAGGCTTGATTGCCCTCAAAAATTTCTTTCAGGGTATCCAGAAACAGGCTTTTACCAAAGCGCCGGGGCCGCGACAGGAAGTAATATTTACCCTTGTCGATCAATTGCAGCGCCAATGCGGTTTTATCGACGTAGTAATACCCGCCCGAAATAATTTCGGACAAAGTCTGGATGCCAAGGGGCAGTTTTTTGCGCACAGTGTTCATGGTTCGGTCTTCAATAGTGCTGCAATGGTAGCATCGCCCGAATCGAACCTGCCACGGACGCTGCAAAAAATTCTGCGCCCCCTGCCCGGCTGGCTGTTGTGGTCTATTTCACTTATTTGCCACCTTACTTTCCTGCTTGCTTGTCAGGCACCGGTTTTACCGCATCAGCCACCTCATTAAACACCCCAATTTGCTGCCCCTGGCGTGCGCTCAATGATGGCAAACGGTTTTTCTCCAGCAGCAAATACACCATCGAACCACCATAGGCAAAATGCCCGATGCGCTCGCCCTTGCTAATCGGCGTAGGCTGACTGACCTTGGCAAACCGGTTTTCAAACTTGACCGAACTGATGGTAGCCAAACCAATCGCCACCATGGCAACCTTGCCATATTTGGGCGTCTCTATAATCAGGTAGCCACGGCGGTGGCGTGCGGCGGAAGGTACGATGCGTTCTTCAAAATACGGCCCGGCTACGTCTTGATTGGCTTCCAGCACCATGCCGCCAACCGGGGCGTGGTAGTGGTGGTAGGAAGTAGGTTCCAGAATGCAGCGCAAGGCGGTGCCGCCGACAAAGGACTTGGCCAGCGGCGAATTATTCAGCATTTGCGCCACGTTCAATTGCTCGCTGCCCTTGGTCGGCAGGGCACTTTGGTCGGTCAGCGCAACGTCCATGATCTGCACAATGCAATCAGCCGGGCTGACGATGACCGAATCATCGGCCGGGCGATCTACCGGGCGCTTGCCGGGTTTCAGGCTGCGCGTGAAAAAATCGTTAAAGCTGCGGTAACCGCCCTCCGGTTCGATATAGTCATCAAAGCCGATACGCGGTGCCGCTTTCCATTGTTCCACCAGCGCTAACGAACCGGGGCTATCCATATACTCGCCGCGCGAACGCACCATGTTGGCGATCCAGCTTAAACCGGGTTCTTGCCGGATAAAGCGCAAGCCAGCCGGGTTATTGGCGTACAGGGCCTGGAATTTGCGGATATAGCTCAGGCCATCATGCGTCATCGGCAAAAAGTAATGCCATTGATCGACAAATTGCGCCAGATCTTGCGCATTCTTGCCCAGCCAGGGATTGGGCTTGCCGTCCACCGTGGGGGCCAGATTGGCGAACATATCATCGACCCGCTGCTTGAAGGCCGGATCGGTGTCGTACAGGCTGCGCAGTTGCAGCGCCGCCGGGGCCACTGCGCGTTTGCTCTGGGCCAGGGCGGTTTGCTGGGGTAAAGCAAAAAGCATGGTTGCTGCAATCAGGGATGCGGCCAGCGGCTTGCGCAAAATTGGTAGGTTCATGATGGATTCCTGTTGATTTTTATGTTGCGCGATTGTAGCAAATTTTTCAATCTTAATTAAGACATCAACACGGCAAAATTTATGTTGTGCA
>JBDLSU010000261.1:0-3589 GCA_039799405.1 Pseudomonadota bacterium
ATCTCAAGCTCGAAGTCGGGCTGAACCTGTCACCGCCGATTGCCGACAAGCCCATCATGTTCGGTGGCCCGGTACAGGATGATCGTGGCTTCGTACTGCACACCCCCACCGGCCATTACTCTTCCTCGCTGCAAGTGACGCCGGACGTGGCCTTTACCACTTCCATCGACGTGCTGGAAGCGGTCGCGCAAGGCGCAGGCCCGAGCCAGATGATGGTATCAATCGGCTATTCCGGCTGGGGTGCCGGGCAACTGGAAGAAGAAATCTCACGCAATGGCTGGCTCACCGTCGATGCCGACCCGCGCATTATTTTTGATCTGCCAATTGAAGAGCGCTATGTAGCCGCGCTCAAATTGCTTGGCATCGACCCTTTGATGCTGGCAGCCGAGGCCGGGCATGCCTGAGCCAGCAACCTGGCTGGCTTTCGACTTTGGCCTGCGCCGCATCGGCGTGGCGCATGGCAATACCCTGATGCGTCAGGCCCACCCCTTGTGCGTGATCGATCAAGCTGACAACGACGGCAAATTCGCCGCCATCGAAAAATTGCTGAAAGAGTGGCAGCCGTTAGCCTGTGTGGTCGGTTTGCCGACCCACCCGGATGGCACCGAACACGACATGACCCGCCGTTGCCGCCGCTTTGCCAATCAATTGCATGGCCGCCTTGGTGTCAAGGTGGTATTGGTCGATGAGCGCTATTCCTCCGCAGTCATTGCCGCCAAACGCGGCCAGGTGATCGATGCCCAGGCCGCAGCGATTATTCTGCAACAGTATTTTGATGAACCGCCGTCAAGCCCGCCAGCAAACACCCGGTCCCCAGATCTGCCAAGCAGCACTGAATAACAAACATCCGATAAAAGCATCAAGCCAAACCCGAACCCGATTCTGAACCACTCGCCCTAATCTTACATTTCGCCCGGTCAAAACAGCCTATGTATAATCCGCAACTCAACCAACATGGTGAACTTCAACATTTGTTGAGCACCGAGGGATTGCCACGCGCAATCATCCACCACATTCTTGACACCGCCAGCCAGTTCGTGGGTGAAGTCAAGAAAACCCCGCTGATGTCGGGCAAGAGCGTATTCAATCTGTTTTTTGAAAACTCGACCCGCACCCGCACCACCTTTGAAATCGCCGCCAAGCGCTTGTCGGCCGATGTGGTCAATCTGAATATTTCAGCTTCCTCCACCGCCAAAGGCGAATCGCTGCTCGACACCATCGACAATCTGTCCGCCATGCAGGCCGATATGTTTGTGGTGCGCCACAGCCAGTCCGGCGCGCCGTATATGATCGCCAAACACCTGATCGATACCAAGCAAAGCCATGTGCGTGTGGTCAACGCCGGTGATGGTCGCCATGCGCACCCGACCCAAGGCTTGCTCGACATGTACACCATTCGCCACTATAAAAAAGATTTCACCCAGTTGCGGGTGGCGATTGTGGGCGATATTTTGCACAGCCGGGTGGCGCGCTCCGACATCCACGCCCTGACCACGCTGGGCGTGCCGGAACTGCGCGTGATTGGCCCGCACACCCTGTTACCGGGTGGGCTGGAAGCGATGGGGGTGCGCGTGTTCACCGACATCGAACAGGGTTTGAAAGATGTGGACGTGATCATCATGCTGCGCCTGCAAAACGAGCGCATGAGCGGCGCCTTGCTGCCGAGCGCGCAAGAATTCTTCAAGAGCTATGGCCTGACTCCGGAACGCTTGCAACTGGCCAAACCGGATGCGATTGTGATGCATCCGGGGCCGATGAACCGTGGCGTGGAAATCGATTCCGCCGTGGCCGATGGCCCGCAAGCGGTGATTTTGCCGCAAGTGACCTTTGGGATTGCCGTGCGCATGGCAGTGATGAGTATTTTGGCCGGAAACTGAGCCGGGACGGAGAATAAAAACCATGCAACTCTTGATTAAAAACGGACATGTGATCGACCCCGCCAACGGTATCGATGCCAAAAAAGATGTCTTGATTCAAAACAGCCGCATTTATGCCCTGGTTGAACCGGGCGAACTGCCCATGGAATTTGCCCTCGACAAAGTGGTCGATGCCACGGGCTGCCTGGTGCTGCCGGGCCTGGTCGATGTATCGGCGCGCCTGCGTGAACCGGGCTACGAATACAAGGCCACGCTGGAATCCGAAATGCTGGCAGCCATGCACGGCGGCGTCACCAGCCTGATCTGCCCGCCTGACACCGACCCGGCGCTGGACGAACCGGGCCTGGTGGAAATGCTGAAACACCGCGCCAAAATGCTGAATCTGGCCCACGTTTATCCGCTTGGTGCGCTCACCGTCGGCCTCAACGGCAAAGCACTGACCGAAATGGCCGAACTGACCGACGCCGGTTGCATCGGCTTTGCCCAGGCCGAACACCCGATCGCCGATACCAATGTCTTGCTGGGTGCCATGCAATACGCCAAAACCTTCGGCTACACCGTCTGGCTGCGCCCGCAAGACGCTTATCTGGGGCGCGACGGCATCGCCCACGCCGGGCCACTGGCTTCGCGCCTGGGCTTGTCCGGGGTGCCGGTACAAGCCGAAACCATTGCCTTGCACACCATTTTTGAACTGATGCGCGCCACTGGCGTGCGGGTGCATTTGTGCCGCATTTCGTCTGCTGCCGGGGTCGAGATGGTACGCCAGGCCAAGCGCGAAGGCTTGCCGCTCACTTGCGACGTGGGCGTACACCACATCCACCTGACCGATAACGACATCGGCTTTTTTGACCCGAACGCACGCCTGATCCCGCCCCTGCGCAGCCAGCGCGACCGCGACGCAATTCGCCAGGGCTTGCAAGACGGCACCATCGACGTGATTTGCTCCGACCATACCCCGGTTGATGACGACGAAAAACTGCTGCCCTTCGCCGAAGCCTCGCCCGGTGCCACCGGGCTGGAATTATTGCTGGCACTGAGCTGGAAATGGGCGCAAGAAGCACGCGAAGCCGGGCAGGTGGATGCGGTGCTCAGCACGCTGGGTAAAATCAGTTCGGAAGCGGCGCGCGTGGCGGGCTTGCCTTGCGGTAGCCTGAGCGTCGGGGCCGAGGCCGATGTCTGTTTGTTTGACCCCGGCCAAAGCTGGGTCGTCAATGCCAGCACCCTGGCCAGCCAGGGCAAACATACCCCGTTTTTGGGCTATGAATTGCAGGGCAGGGTCAAGGCCACCATTGTTTCCGGTCAGGTGCGGTTTGAACGGGTTTGAACCCCGATTAAGCTGGACTGCGCGCTGGAATTTACTCTGGGCCGCAAGTGCCTTGGCCGTGCATATAGTATTTGGCATGGCCATTTGCGCAGTGCGTTTCCCCTTCATCGACAGTTGGCAACGCGGGCGCTATGTACGCTGGTTTTCGCGCCGCGTATTACGCCTGTGCGGCGTGCGCCTGCGCCTGCCTGCGCACCTGGAAGCGGCTTACCCGCATCAAGGCCACTTCAAGCCCGAACCCCCGGCGCTGGTAGTGGCCAACCACGTCAGTTGGCTTGATATCTTCGTGCTCAATTCGCTCTATCCGAGCCAGTTTGTCTCAAAAATTGAAGTGCGCGGCTGGCCGGTATTGGGCTGGCTCAGTCATCGCGCGGGCACCATTTTCATT
>JBDLSU010000262.1:0-3294 GCA_039799405.1 Pseudomonadota bacterium
AGCGAAATAACGGATTTCGTCGATCTGGTCACCTATGCGCGCGAAGGGGTGCAGGCCGATGGCAAGTATTGGGCGATTCCGCAGCTCGGTTGCGCCAATATTTTGTACTTCCGCCGTGGCGATACCTTTTTGGCTGAAGCGCGCACCCTGAAGGAAATGGAAGGCACGCTGGGCCAGTGTACTTACACCGGCGATGCGCCCACCAACATGACCGGCCTGATGGTCGATCTGGCCGGTAGCACCACCACCGCAGCGGTGTATCTGGATGCGCTGCACCGCCGCACTGGCACTTATACCCCGCCGCTGACCAATCCGCTGGATGCCCAGGCCATCAGCGATGTGCGCCGTCTGATGCAAATGGGTAGCTTCCCCAATGCCACCGCCGATGTTGGCCCCTGGGACCGTGCCAAATGGTTCAGCCAGGGCAAGGCGCGCGGGTTGATGGCTTACACCGAAGCCATGTCGGTAATGAGTGAAGACTTTTTGAAAACCATCGGCATCCGCGTCATGCCCTTATCCGACAGCCGCAGCACGCGCGCGCTGTTTTATTCGGATGTAATCGGCGTCAACCGCGCTACGCAAACCCGTGGCACCCGCAATCTGGCGGTCAAACTGGCTAACCTGATCGGCTCACGCGAGGTGATGGAGCAGGCAGTCGGCCCGGATGCGGCCAATCCCAATCCGCAATACCTGATGCCGGCGCGGCACAGCGTATTTCAAAACCTGGCCCAGCGCTTTCCGATGTACCGCAATATGCATGACCTGATTTTGTACAACGATCCGGTGATGTACAAACTCGACGGTAATTCACGCGAATGGCTGGCGGCGATGAAGAAAACCGTGGTCAAGGAAGTGCAGAGCAACTATATGTGTCCGCGACCCAAATAGCGGCAGAGCCTTGTTTTGGTTTTAATTCCGGGGTAGAAATTGCGGCACAGACTGACGGGGTGTTAATGCGGATGGAAATTTGATTAGTTTGAAAAACCAAGCTTGGAAAATTCGACTATATTCGACACAAGTGTTCGTGCTATCATTCACCAAAAAGGTTAGTGACCATGGAAAAACATACCCCGCATTGCAAACTCCCTATTGTCAAAACCCTACTTGCCGAGGGCAAAGTTCGCATTACCGCAACAGCCCTATGGCAAGGGGAAGCACTTGGTTTTGATTGGGATGGCATTGTAGACGTAGCGATGGCATTAACCCCGGGAGACTTTTATAAAAGCATGACCACCCATGCCGATCACAAGGTTTGGCAAGATGTCTACCGCCCTTCAACCAAAGCGGGCAATGTCTATATGAAGCTAACCGTGGTGGACGATGTGTTGATTGTATCTTTCAAGGAGTTATGACCATGAAATGCCCAGTATGTGGTGCCGCAGAATTGCTACACGATACGCGCGACGTTGCCTATACCTACAAAGGCGAAGCAACGACGATTCCCGCTGTCACAGGTGATTTTTGCCCGGCCTGTGCCGAGGTGATTTTGGACAAGGAAGAAGGACAGCGCTTCGGCGCGATGGTGCGGGAGTTTAATAAACAAGTCAACGCTGCATTCGTGGAGCCGGAATTCATTCTGCGGGTGCGCAACAAACTTGGCCTGGAACAACGCGAAGCGGCGGAGATTTTTGGTGGTGGCATCAATGCGTTTTCGCGCTATGAAAATGGCAGAACCAAACCGCCGTTGGCGCTGGTGAAGTTGTTGAAGTTGCTGGATACTCACCCCGACTTATTGGCAGAGGTAAGGACGGCTTAGAGAAGATTGCAGTATCGTCCATGATGACATGCCTTGCCAATCGATTCCGGCGTCATTACACTTCAATCACCGCATCACGAAATCGGAGTCTGACATGCAAGCCATCAGCAGCAATCCTGAAATATTGCAAGGCACACCGGTTTTCACCGGAACCAGAGTGCCGATCCGCATCTTGTTTGAACACCTGGAAGCAGGCGAAAGCCTGACGCAATTTTTGGAGGAATTTCCTTCTGTCAGCAAACAATTGGCGCAGCAGGTTTTAATCAGGCTTGAAGGCGACTTGGCAAACATAAAAGGATGATGCGCCAATATGGAACCGATGGACGCAAATGAACTGCTGATTTTAATATGGATCACGGTGGCGGCGGCCAGCCTGGCCGCGATATTTGCCTTTCGCAAATCATCGCTATGGCAAATACCTCACTTCTTTGTGCTCATCCCCTTGGCGGGTATGATCGCTTTTTATGGGTCGCGCTGGGATTTAAGTGCGCGGGACTTTCGGGAAATGCTGTTTTGGTCGATTTTTATCATCCCGTTTTGGATAGGAAAAATCGAACTCGGTGCGCTGGCCAGTCTGTTATTTGGTCACGCCAT
Organism: Pseudomonadota bacterium; assembly: GCA_039799405.1. Classification (GTDB taxonomy): domain Bacteria; phylum Pseudomonadota; class Gammaproteobacteria; order Burkholderiales; family Burkholderiaceae_D; genus CAMBDR01. The sequence continues at coordinate 2,351 of JBDLSU010000262.1, forward strand.
CCGGTGGCTGGTTCATTCATGGCAGAAAAAAGCCGCCTGAAGAGAACCAAGGATGATACCTGACGATTGCCCGGGAGCACCTTTCTGCGTCCTTTTCCCGGCAGCACAAGACGAAACATACAGTTGCCCCGCGAATTACCCTTGCGCAGGCAAAAACCACACCGTCTGAATCAAACCCGCCGCCACCTGGTACAGCGCCGCCACTTCCACCACCTCATCCCCCAACCCGGTCACCCGCTCGTGATCAATCACCTTGTCACCAAAAGCCATGCGCTGCACCACCTCGGCATGCAGCGCGGTGAGCTTGAAGCGCTCGGCATAGGCTTTGGCAAAATCGGCCTTGCCTTGTAAGACAGGGGTGCTTCCCGACAGGCGGTACACGGTAACGGTTTCGCTGTACACGGCCAGAAAGCGTGACAAATCATGGGCATTGTAGGCGTCGAGTTGTTCTTGCGCGAGTTGGGTTGGGGTCATGGTCGGGGCGAATGTGTAAAAAATAAACCGGAACACTACCACAAATGGCAACCGCACCAGGGTCCCATGCCGGAAAACACACATGCGAATGAAAAATTCAGAAAGTTTGGCGATTGATACGCCACGAGAGCCGTCATTCAGTGTTATTACATGTCAAGACTTGTCATGGAACGATCACAGCAAATCCCTTATTGTTGATCGGTGGACGAAAATTCGTCAACGCACAATTGCAATTTGCTGGAGATTGATAGCGCTACCACTGCAGCCGTTACAGGTACCAGAGAGGATAGCAATTGGTCACCGACAACCATCCCTTTGAAGAGGCTTAGCATGAATTCTACAACGCAATACAATGCAGCAATCACACTGAAACAGACCCCCAACCGGAGTGGCGAGATACCCAAAGGCAAATTCTTCATTGATATCGGCATTGTCCAGCCGGATCCGGGTAACCCGAATAGCTTTACTTG
>JBDLSU010000263.1:0-2948 GCA_039799405.1 Pseudomonadota bacterium
AGTGATTTTGCGATCCGGCCCAATCGCCAGCAAGCCCTGCATGGCATCGGCCACAATCACCCGGCCCTGTGCATCAAAATCCAGCCCCAATGGCCGGCCACCGGTTTCAGCAAATACCTCAAACTGGCTGCCATCAGCTTGCATGCGCAAAATGCGGCCACTTTCGCTGGTCACATACAGTTTGCCATCCGGTCCCAGGGCGATATGTTCCGGCCCGACTTCGCCATGCATATCCAGCAGCTTCAGCTTACTCAGCTTCTGATTGGCCTGATGAGCGCCGCTATAACCGGCATCCGGCATGGCTTGCCATGGCAGCGGCTGTACCGGCACGGGTGCCATCAGCAAATAGGCCAGCAGCGGGGCCAACAACAGCAGCAAGATCATTGCCGATTTACGCATTCAATTTTCCCCATGGTATCGCCAGCCTGGCATTATTAACCTGAAATTGTCAGCTTGACCGATCACAACTCCCGGACTTTGCTCTCAAAATCGGCCATTATAACGATTTCCGGTATTTTCAGGGCTGAATTTTAAAATGGCACGGGCAATCGTGCCGGGCCAAGGACTTGCCCCACAGACAATTTCAAGGCACAATAGCGAATGCTGCACCGCCGCAAGGCATCCCGCTCCCGATTAATGTCCAGAATAATGACGACAATGAAGAAAACTCCGAAAGAAATCCTGAAAAGCTGGTTAAGCCGGGTCAACAAAGGTGAAATTGACGGCCTGATCGGCATGTACCACACTGATGCGATCCTGATTCCAACCTTCTCCAGCCGTATTCTGAAAACCCCTGAATCGATTCGTGATTATTTTGAACGTCTGGCTACCCGTGAAGAATTAAGCGTGGCCCTGCATGACAAAACCCTGGTCACACAAATATTAAGCGAAGATATTTGTACCGCCGCCGGCATTTACTGTTGGCGCTTTGCAATCGACGGACAATTGCTCAACTTTGAAGCACGCTTTAGCTATCTGCTCAATTTAACCCTGGATAGCCCGATCGTGCATCATCACTCATCGCAAATCCCCCGCGTGTTATAAAGTGTCAGGCAGCGCCCCGGTGATGCATCCGCACAACGGGCTGACCAGATCCGGGGCGAATCCGGCATTTTCCGAATCAAACCGAATCTGTTTTAAATTTGAAATAAATTTGCATCAGATATTTTCTTTTTAGCACATTGGTATCGTAGAATTGAAACACCCGTGAACTCGTGTGCCGCTTTGCAAAGTTAGGTTGGCGAACGCGCTACTAATTGGCATACAATTGGGATTCAATTCCGCAGGCAATTGACTTGAGCCTTGCAAAGCTGCTGCTTCATTTGCGAAGCCCAAGTTGCGCCACAACAGGAGTAGGTATGAATTCTGAAGTATCCAAGGATACCAGCAAGGGAGAATGGCTCATTTACGACGATGTGGCTGCTGGTGCGCCGCCACCCGAAACTGTGGAAGAAGAAATTCCATGGCGGGTCTTGATCGTCGATGATGATGTCGATGTCCATGTGGTTACCCGATTTTCATTACGCAACGTCACCTATCTGGGCCGGCGTTTAAAGCTGTTTCACGCCTATACCGCCAAAGAAGCCTATAAAGTCCTGAAAGAAACGCCCGATATCGCCCTGGTCTTGCTGGACGTGGTGATGGAAACGGCCGACGCCGGTTTGCGACTGGCTACCCAGATCCGGGGCGAACTGAATAACCAGTTGATCCGGGTGGTGCTGCGTACCGGCCATGCCGGGCAGGCACTGGAGCAAAGCGTGATCGTGGATTATGACATCAACGATTACCGCACCAAAACCGAACTGACCACGCAAAAGCTGTTTACCACCGTCATCTCTTCGTTGCGCGCTTACGACAGCCTGCTCGCCACCGAAGCGACCCAGCAGGCCCTGAATGACTCGCTGGCCCAAGTTACCGACCTGCAACAGGCAATGGATCAGCATTCGCTGGTCACCATCGCCGACCAGCATGGCAAAATCGTTCACGTCAACAGCAAGTTCTGTCAAATCTCCAAATACACGCAGGAAGAATTGCTGGGGCAGGATCACCGCATCATCAATTCGGATTACCACTCCAAAGAGTTCATCGAAAACATGTGGGCCACCATTACCCAGGGCCGTACCTGGAAGGGTGAAATCCGCAACCGCGCCAAGGATGGCACCCTGTTCTGGGTGTATGCCACCCTGGTGCCCAGCGTTGATGCCAATGGCAAGCCGTTTCAGTACGTCGCCATCTTTACCGACATTACCGAGCGCAAGAAGACCGAAGAGCGGCTGCAAATGTCCGAATCCAAGGTGCGCCGTTTGCTGGAACTGTCACCGATTGCGGTCTCGATCAAACGCCTGTCGGACAACCAGCGCGTGTTCTCCAACCAAAGCTATATCGACATGTTCCACACCACCTTCATTCTGGCAAGCGGGGCCGATACCTCGCAGTTTTACCAGAATGCCGAGGAATATCACGATATCTTCCAGCGTGTGATCGGTGGCGAAACCATCATCAACCGGCAACTCGGTTTGCAAACACTGGATTTACAAAAATTCTGGGTTCTGGCCTCTTTCTTCCTGATGGAATATGAAGGCGAACCGGCAATATTGTCGTGGTTCTGTGATGTCACCAAACTCAAACATCCCGGCTAAATGAAGCACGGCACCCAACAGGAGCAGGTATGAATACGAAAGTATCTACCGATACAGAAACAAAAGAATGGTTGATTGACGACGTGGCCGCCGGACGTGCGGTCGCCCCTGCCGCGCTTGACACCGGTGAACAACCGTGGCGCATTTTGATTGTCGATGATGATGTCGATGTGCATGTGGTGACCCGGCTGGCATTGCGCAATGTCAGCTTTCTGAATCGCCCGCTGCAAATTTTGAGCGCGTATAGCGGCAAAGAAGCCATGGAAGTAATGCGCAAGACCGATGATATTGCCCTGGTCTTGCTGGACG
>JBDLSU010000264.1:0-3140 GCA_039799405.1 Pseudomonadota bacterium
AGCCCCACAGCAGCAAGGCGATATTGGCGACGATAATCGCAGCCAGGCGCAATTCAATCGGCACCGTGACCCGTTCGGCGGCATATTTGACCAAAAAGCCGATGCCAATGAATAAAATCAACACCCCGAGTTTGGCAATCAGGTTGCCGCCAAACAGCCATTCTTTGGCGGCCAGCACCCAGGCTGGCGTGGGTTCTGGCGGACGTGCTTGGGGACGTGGGGCGGGGCGGCTGGCGGCGGCTTTGGCGGGCGGCGTGGGCACTTGGGTGCTGTTGCTGGCTGTTTGCGTGCTTGTTGCGCTGCGGCTTTGATCGGCTGGTTTGGCTGCGGCAGCCGTTGCTGCGGCAGCCGTTGCTGCGGTAGCCGTCGTTGTTGCCAGTGGCGCAGTTTGTGGCGGCAGCGCTGGCAGCTCAAGCGGTGGCAGTTCCAGTAATGCTGGTTCCGGTGCAGCTTTTGCCGGGGGAACGGGTGGCGCGGGCATGTCCAGGGGGGGCAGTTCCATTGGTACTGCTGCCGGGTTTGCTGGTGCAGACCTTGCGGCGGCGGGTGGTTCTGGCTTGACCGATTCCGGGTGTTCCGGCCTTGTCGCTTCGGGTTCTGCCTGCCTTGGCGGGATGGGGGTGCCAGCAGAGGCCGTGGTTGCGGGGGGGGCCGCTTGCACCGCTCTCAGGTTGGCCCTGAGTTGATCCAGCTCCATTTGCTGGCGCGCCAGCAGCTTGGTCAATTCGGTGGTGCGGGATTTGGCGCTGATTGCAATAAACAGCGGAATCAGGGGCCACAGGAAAAACAGTATCGCGATTATGACCAATATGCCTTCCACCGCAGCCCCCTTGAAGTAATGATGAACCGGTTAATATTGACCCGGTTTAATGCTTGCCAGCACCTATGGTCGCCAATAAGGCACCCACCGGATCGACGTGCAGCCAGGCGCAAACACCCAGCGCAATGCCTATTGCCGCCACGCCGTAACAGGCATATTCCAGGCCACGCTTGCGTGTCAGCAACACAATCGCCGCCAGGGAAATGGCAATTTGCTCGGCCGTGGTAGCCAGCGCCCACTGGTGGTGTTCATGCAGCGCTTTGTCGGACTTTTTATCCCATTCCTGCGACTCAGCTTCCAGCTTTTCTGCATCTTTCTTGATTTTTTCTTTTTCGTGCTTGTAGCGTGCCACTTCAGCGCGGTAGCGATCAACATCCACGCCGGGAATCACCATCGCCAGCTCGGCCAGGTTTTGTTTGTTGGATTTGGACTGGTAAAAATTCCACTGATTGGAGGCTTCGGTTTTTTTGATGGCGGCATTATTTTTGAATAAGGACGCATCGTTTTGCGTCGCGCCACCCTGATAGCCAAACATGGCACCGATGGTTGCCAAAATGGCGGTGGTGACGGCGATTCTGCCGGAAAACTTGTCGCTGCCATGCGCGGCGTGCTCAACGGCATGATCATGCGGGCCGTGTACGTGAAATCCATGTCCAGACATAATTTCCTCTTGGGTTAGTGGTGTTGAGTGTAAGTAATTAAACGGTTTGGCGCTGATATTCGACAAAGGTATAGTCAAATGCACCTTTGGGTTGCGGCCAGCGTGCGCGCTCGACCCATTGCTGCGGGTCGAGCAGCGGGAAAAACGCGTCACAATCAAATTGATGGGCAATTTCGGTGATCAGCATGCGTGTCGTCAAGGGCAGGGCGGCCTGATAAATTTGGGCACCGCCGATGATGAAAGCTTCATCGCTGCCGACCAGCGCCAGCGCGGCATCAACCGACGTTACCGCTTCCACGCCCTCAGCCTGCCAGGCCGGGTTGCGGCTGATGACAATATTGCGCCGCTTGGGTAGCGGTCGGCCGATGGATTCAAAGGTTTTGCGTCCCATGATGATGGGGTGGCCCGTGGTTTGGCGCTTGAACCAGGCCAAATCTTCCGGTAAATGCCAGGGCAGGCGGTTATTGATGCCGATGCCGCGCCCGGCGTCCATTGCTACGATAATGGTCAATGGCATAATCTGTCGCTTCAAATCTTGATGGGTGCGCCATTGTAGCAGGGGCCATGCTGGATTTCATCCACCTGGCCCGCTGCCTGGTCATTCACCGGATGACCAGGCTCAGGCACTGGCCTTGAGCACGTCACCGATGGTGCCAAATAGCTGATCAATCTGGGCTTTGTCGATAATTAACGGCGGCGACAAGGCAATAATGTCGCCGGTGGTGCGGATCAACACGCCTTTTTCTTCAAAACACTTCAGAAACACATTGAAAGCGCGCGCGGTTGGTTTGCCAGCAATGCCTTCCAGTTCAATCCCGCACACCAGGCCCAGATTGCGAATATCCTTCACAAATGGCAAACCTTTCAGGCTATGCGCCGCATCTTCAAAATACGGTGCCATGCTGGCGGCGCGTTCAAAAATCTGCTCGTCGCGATACACCCCCAGCGTGGCGATGGTGGCGGCGCTGGCCAGCGGGTGGCCGCTATAGGTGTAGCCATGGAAAAATTCGATGGTATTTTCAGGTGCGGCACTCATGAAGGCATCATGAATGCTTTGCTTGACCAATACCGCACCCATTGGCACCGCCGCGTTCGACAAGCCTTTGGCGCAGGTAATCATGTCCGGAATCACGCCGAAATGATTGGCGGCAAACGCACTGCCAAGGCGACCAAAACCGGTGATGACTTCATCAAAAATCAGCAAAATGCCGTATTTGTCGCAAATTTCGCGAATGCGTTGCAAATAACCCTTGGGCGGCATGATCACGCCAGCCGAACCGGCAATCGGTTCGACGATGACGGCGGCCACCGTTGAGGGGTCATGCAGTGCCAGCAGGCGTTGTTCCAGCTCGTCCGCCAGTTCCACCCCGTGTTCGGGAATGCCGCGCGAGAAGGCGTTTTTATTGATATTCAAGGTATGGCGCAAATGATCCACTGCGGGCAGGCCGGGGCCATAATGCTTGCGGTTACCGGCAATGCCGCCGACCGAAATGCCGCCAAAGCCAACCCCATGGTAACCCCGTTCGCGCCCGATCAGGCGGTGCCGCATCGAATCACCCCGGATGCGATGGTAAGCCAGTGCAATCTTGAGCGCGCTATCCACTGCTTCCGAGCCGCTATTACAGAAAAACACCCGGTTCAAATCCGCCGGGGCAATTG
>JBDLSU010000265.1:0-2844 GCA_039799405.1 Pseudomonadota bacterium
AAGTCAGCGCGCCACCAGCGCCTTCACCACCTGGGTAATTTGCTCGCGCAGCCATTTGTGTTCCGGTGCGCTATGCACCCGGTCATGCCATAACTGATAAAAATGCATGATGGGAAACGGAATCGGCATCGAGAATAATTTCAGCGGCAGCGTTTTTTCGTAAAAGCGCAAGAACTGGCGACCAGTGGAGAGCACCAGATCGGCCTGGGTCACCATATACGGAATCAAACTGAAATACGATGATTCGACCACCACATTACGGTGCAGGTTTTGCTGCGCCAAAAACGCATCGATCACCCCGTGCGAGCCGGGCAACATCGGCGCGGGAGCGATATGCGGCAAGCTCATATAGTCTTCAATGCTCATGGCGTCGCTGGCGGTGCGTTTGGCATACGGGCTTTCGGCATGCATGGCGCATACCACCACATCTTCAAACAGTTTGGACATATGCAAATGCGGCGGCGGTTCGTCCCAGTTGGCAATCACCAGATCAAGGTTGCCATCCGACAGCAGGCGCACATAATCCACTTCCGGCCCCAGCGCATGCAAAATCACCCGGCAATTCGGTGCTTCGCGCCGCACCCGCGCCACCACATTCGGCAAAAACTGGCAATCCAGATAGTCTGGTGCGGCAATATGGAAAGTGCGCGCTTCCACCAGCGGGTTAAATGGCTGTTTGCGCACAAACAGCCGTTCGGTTTCGTCGAGAATGCGTTTGGCGGGAATCAACAGGCTTTCGCCATGCTGGGTTGGCACCATACCGCGTGCGCCACGTACCAGCAAGGGGTCACCGGTCAGATCGCGCAATTTGCGCAAGGCGGCCGACACCGAGGGTTGCGGCTGGTTCAGCTTTAATGCCACGCGCGACACGTTTTTCTCGCATAACAATAGGTACAATACGCGGATCAGATGCAAATCGAGATGGTCAGGTAGCGTGGACATGGTGGGGCGCGGCTGTGTATAGTCAAATGGATATGGCAAATATACGCGATTTTCCAGCGTTGCAGGCATGAAAGCGTTTATCTTCCTCAAATTGCGACCTTCGCAATATTTCTAAAATTCAACACTCGCCCGAGGACTGCATGGAAATACCCGCCTGGCTACTGACCTATTGCGGCGACTGGATCAATCTGCTACTGCGCTGGCTGCATGTGATTACCGGCATTGCCTGGATTGGCGCATCGTTCTATTTCGTCTGGCTCGACCTGCATATCCGCCCCCCTGCCCCCGGTTCGCGCCTGGCCGAGCAAGGCGTGGCGGGCGAATTATGGGCGGTGCATGGCGGCGGTTTCTATAATCCGCAAAAATATCTGGTGGCCCCGCCCGAGCTGCCGACCGAATTACACTGGTTTAAATGGGAAGCGTATTCCACCTGGTTGTCCGGCTTTGCCTTGCTCAGTGTTGTTTATTATCTACAACCGCAAGCAATGTTGATGCAGGCCGGGCCAAACCCGCTCTCCCCCGCCATGGCGGTTGGGCTGGGTCTGGCCAGCCTGGCGGGTGCCTGGCTGATTTACGATGGCCTGTGTCGCACCAGGCTGGTACAAACCCCCTTGCTGCTGGGCCTGGTGCTGTATGGTTTGCTGGTGGCAGCCGCGTTTGGCCTGAGCCATTATTTCAGCGGCCGCGCCACTTACATCCACATCGGTGCCATGATCGGCACCATCATGGTTGGCAATGTGTTTTTCGTCATCATTCCGGGTCAGCGCAAGCTGGTGGCGGCCTTGAGTGCGCGCCAGTCCCCTGATCCGCAATACGGCATCAAGGCCAAGCAGCGCAGCCTGCACAATAACTACTTTACGCTGCCGGTGTTGTTGATCATGATCAGCAACCATTATGCAATGACCTATAACCACCCGAAAAGCTATCTGGTACTGGCGGCGCTGATGGCGTCCGGTGTGTTGATCCGGCATTTTTTCAATTTGCGCCATCAGGGCCGCACGGTGTGGGGCTATCCGCTGGCGGGTTGCGCAATATTGCTGGTATTGGCGATTCTGTTGGCCCCTGCGCCAGCCACCACCAACAAAATCGCCAGCAGCGCCAAGGCGCAGGCAGACACCAGCGCCCAGGCCCACGCCATTATTGTGCAGCGCTGTGTTGGCTGCCATGCGGAACATCCGACCTTTGCCGGATTCGTGAGCGCGCCAGCCGGCATCGTGCTGGCCAGCCCGGCCCAAATTGAACAACACGCCGCCAAAATCTACCAGCAAGTGGTGCAAAACCGCGCCATGCCGCTGGGCAATCTGACCCAGATGAGCGAAAGCGAGCGCCAGCTTATTGCAAGCTGGTACCAGACCAGAGCGGCCAAATAAGCAGCGCGCCCGATTTGCCGGATTTTTACTGCACAATTTTTTCAGCGCATTTTTCAGCGCATTTTTTAGCGCATTTTTTAGCAATTACAGGATGACCCATGTCCGTTACAACGATTACGATTGATGGTTTTACCCTGAACGCCGCCCAGGTTTTGGCGGTAGCACGGCAGCCGGTGGCGCAAGTGCAAGTAGCGCTGGCCGACAGTTCGCGCGCAGCGCTGAACGAAAGCCGTGCCTATATTGATGCCACCTGGATGCACGACCAGGCCCCGATGATGTACAGCTTCAATACCGGCGTCGGCCTGCTGAAAGATACCCGCATCAAGGTAGCCGATATCGGCCTGTTTCAAAACCAGTTGATCAAGGCCCACGCCGCCGGGCTGGGCGAACCGTTTTCCGAAGAAGTCAGCCGCGCCACCATGTTGTTGCGCGCCAATGCCTTCGCCAGCAATTATTCCGCCCCCCGGGTCGAAGTGGTAGAGCGCCTGCTGGCCTTTATCAATGCCGGAATCCACCCCATCATGCCGCAAAA
>JBDLSU010000266.1:0-3600 GCA_039799405.1 Pseudomonadota bacterium
GTATCGCCATGGGCATTTTGTTTATCGGCGGCGTCAACGGGGTCTGGTTTGGCGGCATTAGCGCAACCCTGGTAGCGATATTTGCTTCCGTGATCTGGCTTTCGCCCTGGCGGCGTGAGCGTATCTTTGCCTACCTTAATCCGTGGGAAGAAAGCAACGCGCTTGGCAAATCGTATCAATTGTCACATTCGCTGATCGCTTTTGGCCGGGGGGAATTATTCGGTGTGGGCCTGGGTGGCAGTGTGGAAAAACTGCATTACCTGCCGGAAGCGCATACCGATTTTTTGCTGGCCGTGATTGGTGAAGAATTGGGTTTTGTGGGAGTGATGGTGGTGATGCTGATGTTTTTCTGGCTGATCAAGCGGTCGTTTGAAATTGGTCGGCAAGCCATTGCCATCGACCAGACTTTTGCCGGACTGGTAGCCAAGGGTATTGGTATCTGGATCGGGGTACAGGCGTTTATTAATATGGGTGTGAATTTGGGTGTATTGCCAACCAAGGGTTTGACCTTGCCATTGATGAGTTATGGTGGTTCCGGCGTGGTACTGAATGCGATCGGGGTCGCGATATTGTTGCGCATTGACTATGAAAACCGGTTGCTGATGCGCGGGGGGCGACTATGAACCAGCCCATCACTGCAAACAGCACTACCAGCAGCACTCCGGCAGCCGAAGCCAACGCGCCGCGCCTGATGATTATGGCGGCCGGTACCGGGGGCCATATTTTCCCCGGCCTGGCAATCGCCCGTACCATGCAGGCGCGTGGCTGGCACGTTACCTGGCTGGGCACCACCCATGGCATGGAAACCCGGCTGGTGCCACCACAAGGTATCAGCATGGACAGCATTGCTTTTTCCGGCTTGCGTGGCAAAGGCTGGAAGCATAGTGTGGCCGGGTTGGGCAAGCTGGTGATGAGTTTTGTGCGCTGTTTTGCGCTGTTGGGGCAGCGGCGACCGCAGGTGGTGTTGGGCATGGGCGGCTATGTCACGGTGCCGGGCGGCTTGATGGCGCGCTTGCGCGGCATTCCGCTGGTGCTGGTTAATGCGGATGCCAGTTTGCTGCTGTCGAATAAAACCTTGTTGCCACTGGCGCAGCGCGTGTGTTTTGGGTTGCCGGATGTAGCGGGTAGTACCGCAGCCAGGCCGGGCAGCAACGATGCTGCGGCCAAAGTGGTGGTTACTGGTAACCCGGTGCGGCAAGACATTATGGATGTGGCAGCGCCAGCCCAGCGCTTTGCCGGGCGCACCGGTCCCTTGCGCATTATGGTAGTCGGTGGCAGCCTGGGCGCACAGGCGCTGAACCAGGCGGTGCCTGCCGCGCTGGCCCTGATGCCGGAAAACGCGCGCCCGCAGGTGGTACACCAGTCCGGCCAGCAGCATATTCAGGCCTTGCAGGAAGCGTATGCAAAGGCTGGCGTGAAAGCCGAAGTGCTGGCGTTTATTGATGATATGGCCAGCCAATATGCCCAGGCCGATGTGGTGATTTGCCGTGCCGGGGCCATTACGGTGAGTGAATTGAATGTGGCCGGGGTCGCCAGTATTTTGGTGCCGCTGGTGGCATCGACTACCAGCCACCAGCGTGATAACGCCAACTGGATGGCAGCACAAGGCGCGGCGCAGCATTTGCCGCAGACCGAATTGCAGCCGCAGCGGCTGGCACAAATATTAAGCAGCTTGCAGCGCGCTGATTGCCAGCGGATGGCGCAACAAGCTTTTGGATTGGGGCGGCGTGACGCCAATCAACAAATCGCAGAGATTCTGGACGCAGTTATTTTGAAGCAGGTAAGAAGCAAATGAAACATAAAGTACAGCATATTCACTTCGTTGGCATTGGCGGCAGCGGCATGAGCGGCATTGCCGAAGTCTTGCTCAATTCCGGCTATAGTGTGTCCGGTTCTGATATTGGCAGCAATAGCGCCACCCAGCGTCTGGCCGGACTGGGGGCGCGTGTGTCTCTGGGTCATGCCGCAGAAAACATCGGCGAGGCCCAGGCGGTAGTGGTGTCGAGCGCAGTGAAGGACGATAACCCGGAAGTGGTGGCGGGCCGCGCACGCAATATTCCCATCGTGCCGCGCGCCGTCATGTTGGCCGAATTGATGCGCCTGAAACGCGGCATTGCCATCGCGGGTACTCACGGCAAAACCACCACCACCAGCCTGGTCGCGAGTGTATTGGCGCAAGGCGGATTTGATCCAACCTTTGTGATCGGTGGCCGCTTGAATAGCGCCGGAGCGCATGCCAAACTGGGCAGCGGTGAATACATTGTGGCCGAAGCCGACGAATCCGACGCCTCGTTTTTGAATCTGTTTCCGCAGATCGAAGTCATCACCAATATCGACAGCGATCATATGGAAACCTATGGGCATGACTTCGGCAAGCTCAAGCAAGCCTTTATCGATTTTACCCGCCGCCTGCCGTTCTATGGCCTGGCGGTGCTGTGCATTGACGACCCGCATGTGCGTGAAATCATGCCGTTTGTCAGCAAACCCGTTATTACCTATGGCTTTGATGAACGCGCCGATGTGCGCGCCGTCAACGCCAGCGCGGTGCAAGGCTATATGCACTTTACCGTGCTGCAGGAAGGCTATGCGCCGCTGGCGATCAGCCTGAATCAACCCGGCATGCACAATGTGCAAAACGCTTGCGCGGCGATTGCAATTGCGCGCGAAGTTGGCGTGGCCGACCATTCAACCCAGACTGCGCTGCTGGAATTTCATGGCGTCGGCCGCCGTTTTACCCGCTATGGCAGCTTGCCGATTGTGGCTGCAGATGGCAGCAGCCGTGGCCAGTTTGAGCTGGTCGATGATTATGGTCACCATCCGGCCGAAGCCGCCGCCACGCTGGCGGCGGCGCGCGGTGCGTATCCGGGGCGACGCCTGGTACTGGCATTCCAGCCGCATCGCTATACCCGCACCCGCGATTTGTTTGAAGATTTCGTCAAAGTGCTGTCGCGCACCGACGCTTTGCTACTGGCTGAAGTATATTCGGCGGGCGAAGCGCCGATTGTGGCGGCCGACGGGCGCGCATTGGCGCATGCCTTGCGCGTGCGCGGCCAGGTAGAGCCGGTGTTTGTGGAACAAATTTCTGAAATGGCCGACTCCATCATGCAATTTGTGCGCGATGGTGATGTGGTGCTGTGTATGGGCGCAGGCTCAATGGGGTCAGTGGCACCGAAGTTGCTGCAATTGGCCAAAGCTGGCAAGGGAGAACAAGCGTGACTGAATTCGTAATGCAAGCGGCTGACTTTGGCAAGGTTGGCGTATTGATGGGCGGGCGCTCGGCCGAGCGTGAAATTTCCTTCATGTCGGGCAATGGCGTATTGAATGCCTTGCGTGCGCGTGGTGTGGATGCGCATGGCTTTGATACTGGCGAGCGTAGCCTGGCCGAACTGGCGGCAGAAAAATTTGACCGGGTTTTCGTGGCACTGCATGGCCGCTATGGCGAAGATGGCAGCATTCAGGGCGTGCTGGAACAACTCGGCATTCCCTACACCGGCAGCGGCGTGATGGCCTCCAGCATTGCCATGGACAAGACCTTTACCAAGCACATCTGGATCGCGCATGGCTTGCCGACGCCGCGTTTTGCGGTATTGGATGGCAATA
>JBDLSU010000267.1:0-2897 GCA_039799405.1 Pseudomonadota bacterium
CCGGATTTGTGGCTGTTTGCACTGGGCTTGCTGTTTATTTTGGTGACGCTATTCATGCAGCGCGGTTTGATGGGTTTGGCCGATTCCGCAGCCAAGCGCGAGGTGACACCATGATGCCCAATCCGCACCCGATCAACGACAACTACAGCCTGACCCATGCCCCCACCTATAGCCGGGTCAAGCCAGAGGGGCTGGATACCAGCCATGGCGCAATTTTGTATCTGGAAGAAATTTGCGTCAGCTTTGATGGTTTCAAGGCGCTCAACAATTTGAATCTGGATATTTCGGTCGGCGAACTGCGCTGCATTATCGGCCCCAATGGCGCGGGCAAAACCACGATGATGGATGTCATCACCGGCAAAACCCGCGCCCAGTCCGGCCAGGCCTGGTTTGGTCAAAGCTATGATTTGTCGCGCATGAGCGAAGTCGAGATCGCGCATGCCGGCATCGGGCGAAAATTCCAGCGTCCCAGCGTATTTGAGCAGCACAGCGTGTGGCACAACCTGGAACTGGCGATGGCGTGCAACAAGCGGGTATTCGCCACGCTGTGGGCGCGCCTGAGCAGCCACGCAGGCGACAAAATTGCCCACACGCTGGAGTTGATCGGGCTGGCGCAACACGCCGGACAACAGGCGGGCTTATTGTCGCACGGGCAAAAACAGTGGCTGGAAATTGGCATGCTGCTGATGCAGGAACCGCAGTTGATTTTGCTGGATGAACCGGTGGCTGGCATGTCAGACTATGAAACCGAACGCACCGCAGAATTGTTGAACGCCCTGCGCGGCAAGCATTCGATTCTGGTGGTGGAACACGATATGAATTTTGTGGCAGAAATTGCGCAACAGGGCCTGGTTACGGTATTACATGAAGGCAGTGTGCTGGCGCAAGGCAAGATGGCGCATGTGCAGCAAGACCCGCGTGTAATTGAAGTATATTTGGGGCGGTAAACCCATGATTGCCAACGCGCTACCATCAAGGACAACACCATGCTGCAAGTAACGCAACTGGAACAATATTACGGCTCCTCGCACACGCTGCGTGGTATTTCGCTGCAAGCTGAAGCGGGCCGGGTGCTGGCCCTGCTCGGGCGCAATGGGGTGGGCAAAACCACCTTATTGAAATGTTTGATGGGCGTGTTACCGGCCAAACGCGGCGAAATCTGTTTCATGGGGCAGCGCATCAATAACCTGGCCCCGCACCAGCGCGCCGCGCTCGGCATGGCCTATGTGCCGCAGGGACGCGACATTTTTGCACGCCTGACGGTGGAAGAAAACCTGTTACTCGGCATGGCCAGTTTGCCGCGCAAAAAAGCGCTGCATATCAAGGCGGAAGTGCTGGAACTGTTTCCAATTCTGCATGACATGCGCCAGCGCCGGGGCGGCGATTTGTCCGGTGGTCAGCAACAACAACTGGCGATTGCACGCGCCTTGCTGGCTGAACCGAAGCTGATTATTCTGGATGAGCCAACCGAAGGGATTCAGCCATCTATAATAAAGGACATCGGCCGGGTAATCAGCCTGCTGCGTCAGCGTGGCGATATGGCGATTATTTTATGCGAACAGTATTTTGAATTTGCACAAAATCTGGCCGACCAGTTTGTAGTGCTGTCGCGCGGTGAAGTAGTTGCCAGTGGCAATGCGTTGCAGATGCAGGATGAATCCGTCAAACGTCATTTGGCCGTGTAAGGGCAGCAAACACGATGAAAGCGCTTGATCTCCCGATCGCATTTACCCCATGGCAAGCCAGCTTGCGCCTGGGCTTTGCGCGCATGGGCGAGCGCACTGCGCTGGTACAACGAGAGCATAACGGGCCATTGCGGGTGCAAAAGGCGCTGTATCCGGAAGGGCAGGCGCTGTGCCAGGCGATTATTGTGCATCCACCGGGTGGCGTGGTGGCGGGTGACCAATTGCAAATTGCGGTCGAAATCGGCATTGGGTCACAGGTGTTGCTCACTACGCCGGGTGCTGCCAAATGGTACAAATCACCGGGGCCGGTGTCGGGGCAAGATATTGTTATCAAGGTGGCGGAAGGTGCGACGCTGGAATGGTTGCCGCAAGAAACCATTTTTTTTGACGCTTGCCAGGTGGCGCTAAATCAGCAAATTGAATTGGCGCAGCATGCCAGTTACATCGGCTGCGACATCGTCTGCTATGGTCGCCGTGCCTCGGGTGAAGCCCTGCGCAGCGGGCGCATTAGCCAGCGCACTCGCATCAGCCGCGCAGGCAAGCTGATTTGGTCGGAACAAGGCATTTGCGATGTGGCACAAGCCGATTCACGCCTGCATAGCCGCTTTGGCATGGCCGGTAATACGGTGTGCGCAACGCTGCTGGCTTGCCCGGCCACCGCTGCGACCGAGCTGGCAAACGGTTCGGCCAGCCGGGCAGCTAACAGCCTGAGCAACAAGCAAAGCAGCAGCCTGCTGGCCGATCTGCGCAGCGCAATCGCCAGCTTGCCCGGCTGCGGCGTGACCCATTTTCAAGGCATGTGGGTGGTGCGTTACCTGGGGCATTCCAGTGAAGACGCACGCCAGACCATGCTGGCGGCCTGGGCAATATTGCGCCCGGCCTTACTCGGACGCGCCGCCGTGGTGCCGCGCATCTGGCAAACCTGACCATTCAAAAAAAGGAATAGCATGGACCTGACCCCGCGCGAAAAAGACAAATTGCTGATCTTTACTGCCGCCCTGCTGGCCGAGCGCCGCATGGCGCGCGGTTTAAAATTGAACTACCCCGAGAGCGTGGCCCTGATCAGCGCCGGCATCATGGAAGGCGCACGCGATGGCAAGAGCGTGGCCGAGCTGATGTCGTATGGCACGCAAATCCTGAGCCGCGATGATGTGATGGAAGGCATCCCGGAAATGATTCCCGATATCCAGGTCGAAGCCACCTTTCCGGATG
>JBDLSU010000268.1:0-9145 GCA_039799405.1 Pseudomonadota bacterium
GGTTGTTGCGGCTGAAGTTCGTAGTTTGGCGCAGCGTTCGGCCAGTGCTGCCAAGGAGATAAAGGCCCTGATCGGAAATTCTGTCGAGCAGGTTGACCTGGGTGCACATCTGGTTGATGAAGCCGGGCAAACGATTGAAGATTTGGTGGGGTCAGTCAAACGAGTGGCAGATATCATGGGAGAAATTTCAGCAGCCAGTAATGAACAAAGTCATGGTATTGAGGAAATTAATCAGGCGATAACGCAAATGGATGAAATGACACAGCAAAATGCGGCATTGGTCGAGCAGGCGGCGGCTGCAGCTCAGAGTATGCGGGATCAGGCGAAAAAATTGGACGCAGCTGTTTCCCGGTTTAAAGTCGTCTGACACGAGTTCGAGTTGATATGGTCATGGTGTTGAATTGTTATGGAATGACTAAATAGTATTTCAGATGTCTGGCAATTGTGAGTTGAGTGTATCCTAATCGTACTTTGGCATCAAAAATCGATGGTTGTTACCCGTCGTGCATAAATTTTGTAGGATAATCAAGCCAGAAGGGTTGGAAATTCTTGTTTGTAAGATTTGTGGAGTTGAATTTGGCAGGTTGCGGTCTGGCCTGACTGGAACACAACTTGAAATTACATATGTGGGATCGGACTTTTCTTTTTTCAATCGTTAGTCGGTCCAGGTATTTGTTAGTTAATTTGGGGAAGAATTATGACTTTGAGTAATTACCGTATCGGAGCTCGTCTTGGGGTGGGATTCGGTGTGATATTGACGATTCTCGTTATGACCATGGTATTAACCATAGTTCTTAATATCAATAATAAATCGAATTTGATGAGTGGCCTTGCCATTGCGGATGAAAAGAGTGATTTGGCTGTCGGCATGAAGGGAACCATTCTGGAAATTGGTATTTCTACACGAAATATTGGATTGCAGACCGATGTTGCTGCAATGCAGCGAGAGCAAGCCAGTGTGGTTGCTAATCGAAATAAATATGCTGAATCAAAAAAACGGCTTAAAAAGTATACCTTGTCAGATGAAGAAAACAAGCTGCTAAATGACATCGCAAGCATAGATGAAAAAGTAGAAAAAGATTTCAAGGAGGCAATTGGTCAGGCTTTGGCATGGAATAGTGAGGGGGCCGCCAAGGTGATTGCCACCAGAATTGATCCGCAGAATCAAAAAGCAATGATCGCAATTAACAGGTTGGTCGAAATTCAGCAAAAAGCGTCTCTGGAAGTGAAAAATAAATCTGCTTCGGCAGATAAGACGCTTATGGTCATTCTGTTCGTGATTGGCACAGTTGCTTTGGTCATTGGGATTGTATGCGCTATTTTCATTACGAAAAGCATTACTACTCCGCTGCAAACTGCCGTTTTTGTCGCGAAGACTGTTGCTGCCGGGATACTTACCTCAAAGGTTGAGGTTAATGGTAAAGACGAAATAGCCCAGTTACTGCAATCATTAAAAGATATGAACGAAAGTCTTGTGAAGACGGTGAGTGAAGTACGTACAAGTACTGAAACCATTACGTTGGCTTCGCATGAAATTGCCTCCGGTAATGCAGATTTGTCAGCCCGGACTGAATCGCAAGCCAGCTCACTTGAAGAAACTGCCAGCTCCATGGAAGAATTGACTTCAACTGTCAAGCAAAATGCAGATAATGCACGTCAGGCCAATCAGTTGGTGGTCACTGCGTCTACCGTTGCAGGTAAAGGCGGCGTAGTGGTATCGCAAGTGGTGCATACCATGGGTTCGATCAAAGAGAGCTCGCGCAAGATTGTTGATATTATTGGTGTGATTGATGGCATTGCATTCCAAACTAATATTTTGGCTTTGAATGCAGCGGTGGAGGCGGCGAGGGCTGGTGAGCAGGGCCGTGGCTTTGCTGTGGTTGCGGCTGAAGTGCGAAATCTGGCACAGCGTAGTGCCGGGGCAGCCAAGGAAATCAAACAGTTGATTGGCGATTCTGTCGAAAAAGTTGACTTGGGCAGTCATTTGGTTGATGAAGCAGGGAAAACCATGGAGCTGATCGTCACTTCGGTCAAGCAAGTGACGGATATCATGGGCGAGATCACTGCGGCAACGCAAGAACAAAGTAATGGTATTGAAGAAATCAATCAGGCCATTACGCAAATGGATGAAATGACCCAGCAAAATGCAGCTTTGGTCGAAGAGGCTGCAGCGGCTGCAGCAAGCATGCAGGAGCAGTCTGATAAATTATTGCAATCGGTTAGTAGTTTTAAGTTAAGTGATGTCGAGAAGCCGATTCAACAGCGGCCCAGTGGTTTGCTTGGCTCAGGCAAGGCCAATGAAATGAAACCCGCTGCTGCAAAGAGTCGTGCTCCTGCGGTGGTCAGCAGGCCTGCGGCGGGTTCTTCCAAACCTAAAAAATTGGCTCAGGCTAATGATGAGTGGGAAGAATTTTAACCAGCAATGGTTGGGATGATAGTATTGGATTTTGTATCTTGCCTCTAGTAATTTGCTGAAATCAAACTCTATTTGGGATGTCGTTGAAGCGTGAAATCAGGAGCACATAATAAATTGGATTCTGTAAAAGAATTTGAGTTCACGACTCAAGACTTTGACCGGGTGCGGGCCTTGATTTATAAGCGGGCTGGTATTGCACTTGCTGAAAGCAAGCAGGAAATGGTTTATAGCCGTTTGGCGCGGCGTTTGCGTGCAACCGGCGTCGCCACTTTTGTTAAGTATCTGGATGGATTGGAGGCTGGGAAAAATAATGATGAGTGGGAAGCATTTACCAATGCATTGACCACTAATTTGACTTCGTTTTTCCGCGAAGCCCATCATTTCCCGATCCTGGCTGACCATGTCCGCAATTTGAAGGAGCCTGTTTCAATTTGGTGTTCGGCCAGTTCTACCGGAGAAGAACCGTACTCGATTGCAATGACCTTATGCGAAACCTTTGGCACCTTGACGCCACCAGGCCATATCATTGCGACAGACATCGATACCAATGTTTTGGCAACAGCAGAAAAAGGGGTATATCCGATTGACCGCTTGAACAAAATGAATCCCGAGCGAGCAAAGAAGTTCTTTTTGCGTGGTAAAGGAGATCAGGAAGGGTTGGTGCGGGTGCGCCCGGAGTTACGTCAATTGATTTCATACAAGCAGTTGAACTTGTTGTCGGATTCATGGCCATTGTCTGGGCAATTTGATGTGATATTTTGCCGAAATGTGATGATTTATTTTGATAAGCCAACACAAGCGAAGATATTGTCGCGGTTTGTCCCCCTGATGAAACCTGATGGACTGCTGTTTGCCGGGCATTCCGAGAACTTTTTATATGTATCCGATTCCTTAAAGTTACGTGGTAAGACGGTATATGAGTTGGCATCCAGTCGTGGTGCTTCCGATAAAGTGTTGTCGCATCGAACATGAGAATAAGAGTATGAGTAAGGAACTCGAAGAACAATTTGCCACCAATGTCTATTATGACCGGACATTTGACTGCGATGCCGCCAAAATCTTGCCGGGTGAGTATTACTTTACTGGTAAAGATATGTTGATCGTGACGGTGCTCGGATCTTGTGTTGCGGCATGTATTCGTGACCGGGTAAGCGGCTTGGGGGGGATGAATCATTTCATGCTGCCCGATGGTGGGGAGGGCGATACCCTGGTCTCGGCATCAATGCGATACGGTACCTATGCCATGGAAGTGTTGATCAATCAACTGCTTAAGGCGGGTGCACGGCGTGAAAATATGGAAGCCAAGGTATTCGGTGGGGGCGCTGTGTTACGGGGCTTTACGGCGATCAATGTTGGCGAGCGCAATGCAGAGTTTGTGCTTAAATATCTACGGGCAGAAAAAATGCGTATCACTGCAGAAGACCTGAATGATATCTACCCGCGTAAAGTCTATTTTTTTCCGCGCACTGGTAAGGTTCTTGTGAAAAAATTGATGCAGGTTCACAACGATACGTTGGTCAAACGGGAACAGGATTATGCAAGTCGTCTAAAAACCAATACGGTGGGTGGAGATGTGGAGTTGTTTTAATCCCGCTTTGGATAACATATAAGGGCGAAGCCCAGAGAGTGTTGACGATATGAAAATCAAGGTTTTGATTGTAGATGATTCAGCGTTGATCCGGAGTGTGATGAGTGAAATCATTGGCAGTCAGTCGGATATGGAAGTGGTCGGGGTTGCGCCGGATCCAATTGTTGCGCGTGACCTGATCAAGCTGACCAATCCCGATGTACTGACGCTTGACGTGGAAATGCCGAAGATGGATGGTCTTGATTTCCTTGAAAAATTGATGCGTCTGCGGCCAATGCCCGTCGTCATGGTGTCATCCTTGACTGAGCGTGGTTCGGAAATTACCATGCGGGCACTGGAGCTGGGGGCGGTTGATTTCGTTACCAAGCCCAAGTTGTCGATCCAGAGTGGCATGCGCGATTATTCAGACATGATTGCTGACAAAATTCGGGCTGCTTCCAAGGCGCGTATCAAGACCCGACCGATTCAGGCCGCTGGTGCTGCCAAAACTGGTGCTCCCTTGCCGTCAATTCGAAATCCCCTGACCAGTAGTGAAAAGTTGATCATCATCGGGGCCTCGACCGGGGGAACCGAGGCGATTCGTGAGTTCTTGATGCAAATGCCATCGGACTGTCCTGGGATTTTGATTGCGCAACATATGCCGGAAGGTTTTACCCGTTCATTTGCCCGCAGGCTGGATAGCCTGTGTAAAATCTCGGTCAACGAGGCTGCAGGCGGGGAGCGGGTCTTGCCTGGGCATGCCTACATTGCGCCTGGTCATTCGCATTTATTGCTGGCGCGTAGTGGTGCCAATTACGTGACACAGCTTGATCAGGGTGAACTGGTCAATCGTCATCGACCATCGGTGGATGTATTGTTCCGTTCCGCAGCATCGGCAGCGGGCAAGAATGCGGTTGGGGTGATCTTGACTGGTATGGGTAAGGATGGTGCAGGCGGCATGTTGGAAATGAAGAATGCCGGTGCCTACAATTTCGCGCAGGATGAGGCCAGTTGTGTGGTTTTTGGCATGCCACGGGAGGCGATTGCAATAGGCGCGACGCACGAAGTGGGGCCGTTAAATGCGTTGCCAGGTATGGTATTAGGTTACTTGGCAACACATGGGAGTCGCGCATTACGTGTTTAAGCGCATAATGGAGCGGGAAGTGCTATGCTTGAGGGGCTGCTGATGTGCCGCCTTATTGATAACCAGATTAAAAGAATCAACGGAGTATTTCATGGCTGATCCAAAAATGAGATTTTTAGTGGTTGACGATTTCTCGACAATGCGGCGTATTGTCCGGAATCTGTTGAAGGAGCTCGGATATGCCAATGTAGATGAGGCTGAAGATGGCGTCATGGCCTTGGCCAAATTAAGGAGTGAGCCATTCGACTTTGTTGTTTCCGATTGGAATATGCCGAATATGGATGGCTTGACCATGCTGCAAAATATTCGCGCTGACCCCTCGCTCGCGAAGTTGCCGGTTTTGATGGTGACGGCAGAGGCAAAGAAAGAGAATATTATCGCCGCTGCTCAGGCTGGTGCCAATGGTTATGTGGTCAAACCCTTTACAGCAGCCACCCTGGATGAAAAGCTGACCAAGATTTTTGAGAAGCTTGAAAAAGCCGGGGGCTGATGTGGATCTGTCCCCGGGCAATGCTGCTTTGCTTGATGTGGCACCAGGCGTACAGGCAAATGGGGTAGTACCCCAGGATGAGTTTCTTGCACGCGTTGGCCATATGACGCGAACCCTGCACGACAGTTTGCGTGGTTTGGGTCTTGACAAGTTGATTGAACGGGCTGCGCACGATATTCCGGATGCCAGGGACAGGCTTGATTATGTGGCGCGCATGAGCGAGCAGGCAGCCCAACGTGTCCTGAATGCGACAGATGCCGCCGCGCCATTGCAGGAGAAGCTGGATCAGGGGGCCAGAGCCTTGTCGCAAAGCTGGCAGCAAGCTTCCGATGCAGCATTTTCAGAGCAGCATTACCGCCAGCTTGCCGGGCAAACCATGGCATATCTGGCTGAGGCACAATCGGCAGCGTCCAGTACCAAAGGCCATTTAATGGACATTATGATGGCCCAGGACTTTCAGGATCTAACCGGTCAGGTAATCAAGAGAGTAACGTCGATTGCCCAGAATCTGGAGCAACAACTGGTGCAATTGTTGCTTGATTTTGCGCCTGCCGAGGTGCGTCGCGAAGTGGCTGAATCGGGTTTGCTGAACGGTCCTCAAATTAATCCGGATGGAAATAGCGAAGTGGTTGCCGACCAGGGACAGGTAGATGATTTGCTCGATAGCCTCGGATTTTAATCGCACCCTGAAGTATTAAAGACTGAACCACTTTTGGAAGCAGAGTGTTTAAAATGCATGATATTAATTTCATTGTTCGCGAGCCCTTGCTCGATCCCAAACAGCGCGTCATCGGTTATGAATTATCCTGGCAGTTGACGCAAAAAGGGGCAGAGGCACCAACCGATGAAGAGTTGGAAGCATTGGTTGGCTTTGTTGCTGAGCAATTGGTTGATGAAGATGAAAATTGGCTGCTGCGCGATAAAGTCTTGTTCCTTGATGCTGTGCCGGCCTTGCTATCGACCGATGCTTTGCATTCAATGCCGCCGGAATTTACCGTTCTGACTCTGAACCGGCGAGATCTTGCCAATCCCGATACGCTGGCAGCGGTTCGTGCGTTACGTGCTGGCGGAATTGGAATTTCGTTGCGCGGCGCTGATCTGAATAAATTTGATAAAGCGTTGTTGCCTGATATTTCATATATCGAGGTACGCTTTAGTGGTGCTGATGTGGCAGCGCAAGCCAAGATGTATGCGGCTTTGAAACAATCGTCGGTACGCATGGTGGGTCGTCCGGTGACCACCTGGCAGGATTTCGACGCCTGTGCCTTGTTAGGGCTGGATGCGTTTGTTGGCAAGCTGCACTTGACACCACGGCCGGGCAACCCGGTCAAAGGCCTCAATCCGGCGCAAACCATTATTTTGCAATTGATGCAAATGGTTAAGGAAAATGCTGATGTGGGCAAACTGGAAGCCGCATTAAAGCGTGATGCTGCACTGTCGTATAAATTGTTGCGCTTTATTAATTCGGCTGGTTTTGGTCTGGGGCGCGAAATTCAATCCCTGCGTCAGGCTTTGGCGCTCCTGGGTTATGCCCCCTTGTATCGTTGGTTGACACTGCTATTGGCAACGGCCAGCACATCGGGCTATTCGCCAGTGTTGATGGAAACGGCCGTGGTGCGTGGTCGCCTTACCGAGTTGCTTGGTCTGACAAACTTGCCCAAGGGCGAGGCAGAAAATCTGTTTGTGACCGGGATGTTTTCACTGTTGGATCGCTTGCTTGGTTTGCCAATGAAAGAAGTGTTGGATACGATCCAACTACCGGGCGATGTGGTTGAGGCACTGATCAACCGTGGTGGCAGTTATGGACAGTACCTGGCTTTGGCCGAAGCATGCGAACTCAATTCGACGCTGGTTGGCAATCTGGCTTCATCCTTGCATATTTCGCCAACGGAAGTGAATAAGGCGCATTTGTCGGCTTTGGCGTGGGCGCAAAAGGTGTCAGCTTGAGTTAATGCTCTGTTACTTCGATTGCACCAGTGGCATTCTGGTGCGAAAAACAGCCCGTTCAATCGAACGGGCTGTTTGCTTTGCAGGCCCTAAAAACGGTATAATTCCGGGCATTCAAGCCTTCTAATCACTCCAACCACCTATCCCAACCATGTTGATACTGTCGGGTTCCAACGCCCTGTCTGCCTTTCGTGCCCAGCGCCTCCTCGCTACATTACAATCCATCCATGCCACCATTGTCAGTGTTGATGCGCGTTTTGTGCACTTCATTGATAGTGATGGTGCCATCAGTGCGCCCGATCAGGCGCGTTTGCAGGCGATGCTGACTTATGGCGAACCATTTGCTGCAGCCGCTGCTGATGACGCAGAAACCTTTGTGGTGATTCCGCGCTTTGGCACGATTTCACCCTGGGCCTCGAAGGCGACTGATATTGCTCACAATTGCGGTATGCCACAGATTCGACGGATTGAGCGCGGCATCATCTATCGGGTGCATCTGAAAAGCGGTTTGCTTGGTGGTTTGTTGGGTAGTAATAAATTGAATGCAGAACAACGAGAACAGATTGCCGCCAATTTTCACGATCGCATGACCGAATCGGTGTTGCAGGATACGGCACAAGCTCAGGGTTTGTTTCAGGAAATTGCCGCCAAACCTCTGGCATGGGTCGATGTGCAAGTTCAGGGCAAGGCTGCATTGATCGAGGCCAATACCAATTTGGGTCTGGCGCTGTCGGAAGATGAAATCGATTATTTGCTGGCAGCCTTTCTGGAAGCCGGGCGCAATCCTACCGATGTTGAATTAATGATGTTCGCCCAGGCCAATAGCGAACACTGCCGCCACAAGATTTTTAATGCTGACTGGATTATCGATGGTCAGGCGCAGGAAAAATCACTGTTTGCCATGATCAAAAACACCCATCAGTTGCAGCCTAAAGGCACGGTGGTGGCGTACAGCGATAATTCGTCGATTATCGAAGGCGCGACCGTGATGCGCTTTTATCCGCGTGGTCGCGAACAAGGCCACCAATACGCGCCATCACAAGATGCCATCCACACCCTGATGAAGGTGGAAACGCATAACCATCCGACCGCCATTTCACCATTCCCCGGCGCTTCCACTGGTTCCGGTGGTGAAATTCGCGATGAAGGTGCGACCGGGCGTGGTGCCAAGCCGAAGGCAGGTCTGACCGGGTTCACTGTGTCCAACCTGATGTTGCCTGGCGCACTGCAAGCCTGGGAAAACGCGGCCGATGTGTGTCAACCCGGCAGCGCCAGCGGAAAAGCCACGGGCAGTTACGGCAAACCCGACCGGATTGCATCCAGCTTGCAAATCATGATTGACGGGCCACTTGGTGGCGCTGCCTTCAATAATGAGTTCGGTCGTCCCAATCTGGCTGGTTATTTCCGCACCTATGAGCAAAATGTGGCCGGACAAGTCATGGGTTACCATAAGCCGATCATGATCGCAGGTGGCTTGGGCAATATCTCGGCCTTGCATACCCACAAGAATGATTTGCCAGCGGGCAGTTTGTTGATTCAGTTGGGCGGTGCCGGCATGCGCATCGGTATGGGCGGCAGTGC
>JBDLSU010000269.1:0-14676 GCA_039799405.1 Pseudomonadota bacterium
TCACCCGGGGCCGCCCCCGGTGCACCACCGGGTGGGCGCTGGTAAAAAATATCCCAGCGGTCTTCCCCGGTACGGACAAAGCCATGGCGCTGGTAAAACCGGTTGGCCGGGCTGGTCTTCAGCGCTGCAACGTGCAGCGGCATGCCCGCCTTGTCGGCTTCGGCGCAAATATCCTTCAAAATAATGCTGCCAAAACCATGCGCGTGGTAATCCGGGTGGATGTGCAGGTGCGAAATCCATAATTTCTTATCGACCCGGCGCAAAGCGGCAAACCCGATGGGCTTGCCATCGAGCAAAATATGGCGCGCCTGATCGTTTTGCATGCCCGCAAAAAAACTCTGCTTGACCCGGTCGTTATTCACCTGATCCAGTGTGCCGATATGGCCCTGCATGGCCAGGCTGCGCAGCAGGAACAGGTCTTCCCAATCATCGCGCACCACTGGTGCAAAACTGAGGTTGGGCGCGGATTGCGCGTTGGTGTCATCCATGATCTTGATTCCCAATGGGTTGAGATGCAATCGGCATCAAGCCGTGGTTAAATTCAAAAAATGATCCAGTATATGGAAATGGTCATCAAAAAACTGGTCTTCCATGGCAGGTAATTGGGCCAATTCTATCCAGCAGGCTTCGGCAGCGTCGTCGGCACCGCAAATATCCGGCGTTTGTTCGCGTTCCAGATCAAAGAAGTGTACATGGGTAATGGTGCGGCCGCGCTGGCTGCGTTCCGGGTGGTCAAACACCCGGGTATCGCGCAAGGCAGTTTGCAAAGACGTTTGCAGCACCGCCAACCGGGTTTCTTCCATCAGCTCGCGCATGGCCGCTTGCAACAGCCGTTCATGTTGTTCGACAAAACCGCCCGGTAGCGCCCACAAGCCCTTACCCGGACAAGCACCACGTTTGATCAACAGCACATGGTTGCGGGTTTTGACCAGCGCATCGACGGTGGAAAAAATCGGCGGGTAGGGGGCATTGCGCCAGGCCAGCTTGTAGTCGCGCAGTGACATATGTTCTTCCACCAACTGGTCGTAGTGCGACAAAATAGCCCAGGCTTTCAGGTAGTGGGCAATGGCGGGTGGCACAATTTCGCGCATGATTTGCAGCGACACATCCAGGTCTTCCGCCTCAAAATACAATTGCCGGATGCGGGTAGCGTCGATGGCGACAGTCATCTCGCAAGTGACCAAACGCCAATACGGGAACAGGTTGAGATATTGGCTGGAACTGTCTTTAAAATGGCCGATCAGGCTGATTCTGTTGACCTGACCGAAGTGTCCGGCAATCGCCTGTTGTACCGCATTGGCCCAGCGCGTATCTTCATAATAATCGCGCACCGGCAAGAAAGTAACGCGTGCCGCTTGTTCCGGGCTCAGGCAGGCTTGAATCATATTGGCCCGTTCTTGCCAGGTAAACGGATTTTTTGAGTTGCGCGCCCGCAACGATGAGCCAAGAATCACCGCCACCCGGGGCGCATGCTCCAGTGCGGTTTGCAACAAGCCCAGGTGGCCGTTATGGAAAGGTTGAAAGCGGCCTATCAGTACCGCCAATTCGTTCGTCATGTCTGTCCAATTCAAATTCAGTGTCAAACCAGCAATTTCCCCGATAGCGATGGCATTTCATTGCCTCATTGCCATCGTAAGCCCGGCTTAAGCATAGTGTGCAGCAATCGGCATCTGGCGTCCGCTACCAAAAGCGCGGGCACGCACCCGGATAATCGGTGGTGCCTGACGCCGTTTGTATTCATTGCGCGCCACCATTTTGACAATTCGCGCCACACATTGCTGCCCATCGTCGCTGCTTTGTAATTGTTGCACAAACTGGCTGGCTTGACGCCATTCCGGCGCAGCCAGGCGTGTTCCTTCGATATGCCATTTCAGGATTTCATCCAGCACTTCATACGGCGGCAGGCTGTCGCTATCTTTTTGGTCCGGGGCCAGTTCGGCTGAAGGTGGCTTGTCGATAATGGCCGCAGGAATCAGTTCGCGCCCGGCTTGCTGGTTGATATGGCGGGCCAGCGCAAACACTTCGGTTTTATACAAGTCGCCAATCAAACCCAGGCCGCCATTGGTATCACCATACAAGGTGCAATAGCCGACGGAAATTTCGCTCTTGTTGCCGGTGGTGAGCAGTAAAGCGCCGTAAGTGTTGGAATATTCCATCAAAATGGTGCCGCGAATCCGTGCTTGCAGGTTTTCCAGCGCAATCCCCTGCAAGGCAGCGCCAAACGTATCCTGAAACCCGGCGCGGTAAGCTTGTACCATGCTGCGAATCGGATGCTGATGCAAGCGAATGCCCAGTTGCTGGCACAGGGTTTCAGAATCGCTGACCGACCCGGCGCTGGAAAAATCGGAGGGCATGGTAATACCAATCACATTCTCCGGCCCCAGTGCCTGCACTGCCAGCGCCAGCGTCACGGCAGAATCGATCCCGCCGGAGCAGCCCACCACCACTTGCTTGAAGTGACAACGCCGCGCATAGTCTTGCAAACCCAGCACAATCTGGCGGCGCGTGAATTCTGCGGCGTGCCAGGGCTGTAAATCGGGCGGGGGCAAGGCTTGTGCCTCGCTTTGGCAAAATTGGCCCTGATCAAAGCCAATGACGGCAAAATCCGGTTCAAATTGGGCGGCTTCCCAGGCCACGCCCTGGCTGCTTGATGTGGCGAACGAGGCCCCGTCAAACACCAGTTGGTCTTGCCCACCGACCTGATTGACGTACAGAACAGGGCGGGCGATATCGCGCGCGGCCTGGGTAAACAAAGCGTGGCGTTGTTCGCGCTTGCCCAGATTTGAAGGGCTGGCGTTGATGCTGATGATCAGCTCCGCCTCACTGTGTTGCAAGGCCTGGAACGGGTTGACTTTGTAATCGGCCCCGGCCTGGTTCCAGCCATCTTCACAAATCAAAAAACCAACCGTATGCGCGCCCAGGCGCAACAGGCAGGCACCTTCCGGGCCGGGTTCAAAATGGCGGTATTCGTCGAAGATATTGTAAGTTGGCAGCAATTGTTTAAAGTATTGCGCCACAATCGCGCCGTTTTGCACCGCCAGCAAGGCATTGTGCAGCGGTTTGCCGGGGCCGGGGTTGGGCCGCACGGTGCCGAACACGGCGGTGAGCGTCGGCCATTGTTGCGAGGCTTGCAATATGGTGTGCAGGGCCGCGTCAATTTGTTGCAAGAAGGCGCTATCTTCCAGTAAATCACCAGGGTAATAGCCGCAGATGGCCAGTTCGGAAAACACCACCAGATCAGCTTGCTGGGCGGCAGCGCTTTGCATCGCATCGATGATGGCGCGGCTGTTGCCAGCAAAATCGCCGACGGTGAAGTTCAATTGGGCAATGGCAAGTTTCAACATGATTTTTTCTTATTCAAAAACAAAGGCTTGGCGTATCAGCGTGCCGGGTGTTGGAATACCTGCCGCAAATAAGCCAAAAAGGTTTGATCCTGACACAGGGTTTTACCGCTGGCGTCGGATAGTTTGGCCACTGGTTGACCGTTGCAGTGGAGCAGCTTCATGACGATATTTAGCGCCGGGATGCCCATATCATTGCTCAAGTGGGTGCCGATGCCAAAGCCGACCATGACGCGGTCAGCAAAATGCTGATACAGCTCTTGCGCGATGGTAAAGTTGAGCCCGTCGGAAAACACCAGACGCTTGGTATTGGCATCAATACGCAATTTGGCATAATGCAGCAAGGCTTTTTCACCCCACACCACCGGATCGCCCGAGTCATGGCGCAAACCATCAAACAGTTTGGCGAAATACAGGTCAAAATCGGCCAGGAAGGCATCCATGCCGACCACGTCGGTCAGCGCAATGCCGAGATCGCCCCGATATTCCTGCACCCAGTCTTCCAGCGCGGCACGCTGAAAATCACGCAAACGCACGCCAAATGACTGGTAAGACTGCAGATATTCATGTGCCATGGTGCCAATCGGGGTCAGACCGAGTTCCATCGCCAGTTGCACATTCGACGTACCTTTGAAAAACGGTTGTGCATATTGCTGCAAACAGGCCACCATTTCATGCTGCCAGGCGCGGGAAAAGCGGCGGCGGGTGCCAAAATCAAAAAACTCAAACGGGTGACGCCGTGGCGGCTGTTGCGCGAAGCTTTGCAGTTGATCGATCTTCGCTTGCAGGCGCTTGCGGCCTTCCTGCCAGGCTGAAGCCTGGTCGCTACGGCGAAAAACCAGTTCATTCACAATCGCCAGCACCGGGATTTCAAAACCCATGATATGAATCTGTGGCCCTTTGGCGCGGATGACCAGGGTATCACCATCGGTCGAAACCTGGATAAATTTGCGCTGGAAATGAAACAGCGCCAAAAAATCGACAAAATCGCTTTTGATATAGCGTAATGAGCGCAAATACGCCAGTTCATTATCAGTAAAGCGCAAGCAACACAGTTGATCCAGTTCGCGCTCAACTTCATCACGCAGTTGCGCCAGTGGAAAGTCGGGCGTATTGCGGCAGACAAACGCATATTCGGTATCGGTATTCGGGTGGCTGTGCAGCAAGGCTTGCCACATGGTGAATTTATACAGATCAGTATCGAGCAAACTTTGGATGATTGGCGTCATGGCGCACCTGTCAAAAAAACCATTGAATGAAACAGTGGAGGGATATTACGCGATATTTTCGAGCAATTCCGGCAATACTTCGCTGCTGCTGGCAATTTGCAGGTTGAGTGCGCGCATCTGCGTCAAAAAGTCTTGCCACACCACATCAAAACCGGCCACCGGGCTGATGCAATCGGACAATATCACCAGCTTGTGCCAATGCTGCTGGCCGATGTGTTGCACAATATGCTCCAGCGTGGCCTTCACACAATGGCTACCGGCTTCGCCACAGACATAGATGCGATCCTGCGCCGCCAGCAGGCCGAGCAAGTCCTGATTGAGTTGGGTTTGCGGGCTGTGCTGATCCGGTACTTCGGCCATCAGGGCCGAGTAGTGCTCGGTCCAGGGATTGTCGCCCTTGTTGACGAAGTGGATATCTTGCCCGCTGTGGGCCTGCCAGGCTTGTGCTGCGGCATACACATCAGCATGCACATTATGCCCCCAGGAACCAATCGCACAATGGACCGGCCAGACCATCAGGGTATAACGCTCGCTGGCTTCCAGCGCATCCAGATAGGCCAAAGTACGGGCCAGGTGGGCGCTCTGGCGCGGCAGGTATTGCCCGGCGCGTACTTGCGCCGCGCTGATGCTGGTGAATGGCGCGACCGGGCCGGCGTCGGCCTGTTGCCAAAAGCCGGGGTGAGCAATATCAAGAATGTGGTGAGTATCGAGGGTGATGCTGATGCCGCTCAAACCCTGGCGGCCTTGTTGAATCAGATTGGCAATGCGCTGCATGTCGGCATGCGCACCGGGTACCGGCAGGGCGGGCTGGATGGTGCTATTTTGTGGCAGATAGCCAGCGGGCAGATCGCAAAAATCGTTTTGTGGATCGATCACTAATAGATGAAGTTGACGTTTCATGATGGTTCCTTTAGTTGCAGTGATTCAATTGTAGTCCACTTAGTTTAATATTGCAACTAAGTCGGCGCAAAAATGGCTGATCGCGCAGAAAATCGATAAAATCGGCAGAAAAACGGTAAGTTGTTGGCATCTTATGCTTAATCCATCAATATTTTAGGGTCGATATATTCAACTGGCGACAACACCGGAAACGGGTATTGTTTCGACTCACTCATCTTGCCCCATACCGAGCCGCGCGTCAGTTGCTGGTCTTTGGCGCGCAAGGTCATCGGGCCATAGGGCGTCATCAATTCCAGCCCTTTGAGCGCCGATGACACCTTCAAGGCTTCCAGTGATTGCGCCTTTTTGATAGCGGCCACCAGAAACTGCATGCCAAGATAGCCCTGAATCGCCCACGAAGGAGGGTAATCATCCTTGACATAGCGCTTGAGTTTGGCCTGGAATTCGGCATGGACTTTCGCCGCCACTTCATCGCGCGGCACATAATTGATGGCATCGTAAGTGTTACCCCAGATGCCCAGTGGATAAGCTTGCTTCATCTGGCGGGTGTATTCAATCGAACCGGTTTCACCGACGCCGATGAAACGGCCATTGAGTTTGGCAAAATAATCAAAACTGCTGGCTTGTTGCGAAAACAAGGCAAAATTACCGCAACATATGACCGAAAAGACCGCGTCCGGCCGGGCTTTCAACTGCGCTTCAATAAATGGCGTGTAGTTGGGCTCATTGATCTTCGGCCATTGGCTATCGACGATTTGAATATCCGGGCGAATTTTATTGAGTTGCGTGATAAATGCTTTGACCGCATCGCGCCCGTAAGCATAATCCGGAGCGATGGTCGCCATGCGTTTGACTTTCCAGCGCGCCACAATTGCTGCTGCCGTGCGTCCTTCGGTCGTGGTGTTGGCGGCAACCCTGAACACATAAGGGTGCAACGCTTCAGGCGTGGTCAATTGGCCGGTTTTTGGCCCCAGAGCAATAAACACGACTTTATGTTGTTTCGCCACAGGCGAAATTGCCAATCCTTCAGCCGAGGTAAAACTGCCGACCAGAAAATCCACTTGATCTTTGCGGATCAGCTCCTGCGCCAGTTGGGTCGCCAGTTCCGGCCTGGCATGAGTGTCACGTACCAGAATTTCGATCCGTTTGCCCAGCACTCCGCCACTGGCATTGAGTTCATCGACAAACATTTGTGCGCCTTGCAACATCGGTTTACCAAATTCACCACTGGTATCCGACAAACTCATGGGAAACCCGATTTTGATGACTTGCTGTGCCTGCGCCGCCAGACACAGGGGCCAAACCAGGCAAGTTGCCATTGCGGCTAACAGCCCTGCCCGGATTACTGGTAGAACATGGTTTGGCAAGGTGCAAGGGGTGCGATTATTTTTCATTGGAAAACTGCGGTTGATTTGGGCTGCAAAATTTGAGTATATACTGCTTAAAACCGGGCCGGACAAGCCAGGGTTGCTTTTGCCCAAAAACATTTTTCATGATGATGGCTCATTTCCCTATGCGATTTTTGCTGAAATGGTTACGCGATACCAGTTTCCGGCGCCAACTCGGCCTGGTTGTGATCATAGGGATTCTGTGTGCCAGCCTGCTTTCATCATTGGTCAGCTCACTGCATGGCGGACGCGAAATTCGCTCGCTGATGTTGCAACAGGGTGAGCGGATCGCCGATAATCTGAGCCGCCAGTCCGAATTGGCACTGTTGTATAACTCGGCACATTATGCCGAAGACGGTACGCGGGCCTCGCTGTCATTTTCCGATACCTTGGGCGTTGCAATCTATCACGCTGATGGCCGCCGCTTGTTGCTGCGCGGCAAATTGCCCGCGTTTTCAATTCAGCCCGCCAAAACGCCGGTTTTTCCCAATAAAAAACCGCTGCTGGAAGCAGAAACCAGCGATAGCTGGGTTTTTGTGGCCCCCGTGTTGGCACGCGGCGTGGAACAATCACCATTTATTGAAACCCAGGAAGAAATACTCGGCTATGTTCGGGTAGTGCAAAGCAAAGCGCCGTTATCACGTACCGTATTGTATGTATTTGTGCTCAATCTGGTGTTGGCGACCATGATTTCGCTGGTATTTTTATTCATCGTGCGTTACCTGACCGGACGGATGACCGGCACACTGAGCCATTTGTCCGATGCCATGGAGCAAGTCGAAAACGGTGTCACCACGGTACGCGCTGACCCCAGCCATGGCCCGGGCGATATCGCCAAAATGGCGCGTGTATTCAACAACATGATTGCCGCGCTGTGGGAGCGCGAACAGCGCTTTCGTGGCTTGACTGCCTTGTCGTCCGACTGGTACTGGGAAATCGACCGGGCCGGGCAATTCACCTTTATTTCCGAAGGTTTGCAAGAAATTACCGGCCTTGATCCTGCCAGCTTGATCGGACAAGCCAGTACCCCGGTGTTACAACGCATCTATCCCTCCGATCAATGGCAGCACTATGCCAATTGTGTTGCTGCAGAGCAGGCATTCTTTGATCTCGAATGGGAAATTCGTCATCCGGATGGCAAGATGCGTTACGGCTTCAGTAGCGGCGAACCGGTATGGAACCAGCAAGGCCAGTTTGATGGTTACCGCTGTGTCGGCCGGGATAACACCCAGCGCAAGCTGGCTGAAAATCAGGTGCTGGAACTCAATGCCGATCTGGAGCAAAGAGTGCGCGAGCGCACCAGCCAACTGGTGGACGCTACCGAATTGGCCAAAGCCGCCAGTGCCGCCGCAGAAACCGCCAACCACGCCAAATCCACCTTTTTGGCCAATATGTCGCACGAAATCCGCACCCCTTTGAATGCAGTATTGGGTTATGCCCAGTTATTGGCACGCGACCCGGCCTTGCCCCCTGCCCTGCTGGAAACCGTGACACCGATTGAAAAAGCGGGCAACCACTTGCTGACCCTGATCAACGACATTCTCGACCTTTCCAAAATCGAAGCCGGGCAAATGAGTCTGGATGTCTCCGAATTCGACCTCGGGCTTCTCCTCAATGAAGTAGAACTGTTATTTGTGCTGCGTTGTGAACAAAAAGGCTTGGGCTGGCGCTGCGACAAAAACTTTGGCGCAGGCAAAATGGTACGTACCGATCAAACCAAATTGCGCCAGATTTTGATTAACCTGCTCGGCAATGCCGTTAAATTCACCCAATACGGCGAAGTGGTGCTGCGGGTGACGCAGGAAGGCGGTCGGCTGTTTCATTTTGCCGTGTGCGATACCGGGCCGGGCATGAACGCCGAAGAACAAGCCCTGATTTTCCATCCCTTCCGCCAGACCGAATCCGGGGCCAAATTTGGCGGTACCGGTCTGGGGCTGGCCATTTCTGCGCGTCAAACCACCTTGATGGGTGGCAATCTGGCGCTGGAATCCCAGCCTGGCAAAGGGTCGCAGTTTTACTTCAGCCTGGAACTGGAAACGCGCGATCAGGTGGTGGAGCCAGTCAGCGCTACCCCGGGCAGTACCCATCACCATGCGATCCAAAGCCTGGCCCCGGAATGCGGCTTGACCATACTGGTGGCAGACGATAATGCTTCCAACCGCGATATTTTGACCCGCATGCTCGACGGCATGGGAGCCAAAGTTCATCAGGCCTGCAATGGCCGTGAAGCACTCGATTTACTGGCCCTGCATCCGGTTGACATGGTGTTTATGGATATTCAAATGCCTGTCATGAACGGCATGGATGCCCTGCGCCACATGCGGCTGGCATTTCCAGGCCAATATCCGCGCTGCGTAGCCGTCACCGCTTCGGTTCTGAGCCACGAACGGCAACAATTTTTGCAAGCCGGGTTTGATGATGTCATCTCCAAACCCTTCCTGTTCAGCACCATTTGTCAGGCATTGGAGCGCTTCGTCGGCGCACGCTTTACCTACGAAACCAGCAAGGTGGTGCCCGGCCAGGTACTGGAAATGGCGATGCCAGCGGCCTGGCACCAACAAATCAATGCCGCCCTGGATAATGGCTGGATCAGCGGCATCGGCAATGCGCTGCAGGAAATGGCCTCAATGGGGCCGGCCGCTTCGGTGTATAGCCAGCATTTGAACGGATTTTTGGCGCAGTTTGATCTGGATGGCTTGCGGCGCGAATTGGAAAAAGTTGGGCAGGTCTAGCACAAACTGGATACCCATTCATAAGCCTGTTTGCGCGCCGGGTCAGGCTACCATACCGGGGCATTTGTTTGTCTATCACCCCGGATTTTTCCGGGCGCTAAATTGTTTTGTGCTTTGAAAAGATCCGGTCATGAATACGACAGAACCCGCCGCCCCTGCGCCAATTTTGCAACCCCTGTTCGGATGGCAACGTCTCAAGGTGGTTTTGCTTGCCAGCCTGTTTGTCAGTTTGCTCATGAAGCTGACCTGGCTAACCTGGTGGCCTACCATCGCAGCGCGTTTGCTGATTATCGGCATGATTCAACTGGCCGTATTTGGCGTGTTTGAACGCTGGCCCGCCCGCTTGCCACGCTGGGTGGCGCGTTGGGCGCTACAGCTTGGGGCGGTGGCGCTGGTAGTACCGTTTGCTGCTGCGCTTGCCTACACGCTGACCACGCTGGGTGACCCGGTGCCCTGTTATGAGACCCCGGCCAAACTGAGCGGATTCGGCCAGATGGTTGGTGCTGGCTTGCTGTTTTCCCCGTGGATCGCCATGGCGGCGCTGTATCGCCACGTCAACGGCCAGGCGCAGCGGCAAGCCCTGTCGTTTGAACTGGAGCGCAGTGAGTTTGCCCGCGATGCGCTCGATTCGCGCTTGCGCTTGTTGCAAGCCCAGGTGGAACCGCATTTTCTTTTCAATACCTTGGCCAACGTGCGGGAATTGGTCGATTCCGGCTCACCCCAGGCATCTTCCGTATTAAATAGCTTGATCGCCTATTTGCGCGCTGCGGTGCCCAATCTGAACGCGGTGACGACCACCATGCGGCAAGAGCTGGATTTGGTGCGGGCTTATCTGGAATTGATGCATATGCGCATGCCGGATCGCCTGCAGTTTGCCATCGATGTCGATGACGCGGCCTTGCAGATTCAGTGCCCACCCATGACCTTGCTGACGCTGGTGGAAAACGCGGTGCGGCATGGTATTGATCCTGCCGAGGATGGCGGTGAAATCACGGTGACGGTAACATTGCACGACGGACGTTGCCAGGTTCAGGTCAGCGATACCGGGATCGGCCTGGCCAAGATCGGCCTGGCCCAGGATGGGCACGCCAAACCGGATAGCAAAGGATTGGGCACCGGCCTTGCTAATCTGCGCGAACGATTGCAACTGGTGTTTGCCGGTGACGCCGAGCTTCACCTGAGTGCGCTCACCCCGCATGGGTTTCGTGCCAGACTCAATTTTCCTGCCAGACTCGACCAAGCCGACCAAACCAACCCAGGGAGCGCACGATGACATCCGCCCGACCCACCGCCTTAATTGCCGACGATGAGCCTTTGCTGCGTAGCGCCCTGACGCGCATGCTGGTTCAAGCCTGGCCGGAACTGGAGATTGTGGCCCAGGCCCGCAATGGCAGGGAAGCGGTTGAGCAATACCATGAACTCAAGCCAACGGTTTGCTTTCTGGATGTGCATATGCCCGGCATGAACGGAGTGGAAGCGGCACGCCAGATTGGGCGCGGTGCGCATCTGGTGTTTGTCACCGCTTTCAGTGAATATGCGGTGGAAGCCTTTGCCCAGGGTGCGCTGGATTATCTGGTAAAACCGGTTGATCCGCTGCGCCTGGCCGATACCGTGATGCGGGTGCGCGAGCGTTTGGGTAGCGCACAAGAAGGTCCAGACCTTGAAGTGTTGCTCGACAAACTGGAAGCGCGCCTGCAAAGAAAAGCCGCGCCCGAACCCTTGCGCTGGATTAAAGCCCTGGTCGGGCAGTCACTGCATATGATTCCGGTGGAAGATATTGATTTTTTGCGCTCAGATGAAAAATACACCCTGATCGCCTGGCGTGACGAAAACGGCAAACCGGGTGAGGCACTGATACGCAGCCCCCTGAAGGAATTGCTGGATCAACTCGATCCCAGCCATTTCGTTCAAGTACATCGTTCCGTGGTGGTCAATCTGAACCGGGTCAGCCATGTCACCCGTGGCGAGAACGAGACTGCAACCGTTAATTTGAAAGGCCGCCCGGAAAAACTGCCGGTTAGCCGCAGCTTTTTGCACCAATTCAAACAGATGTGATTTTGCCTGGCATGCCATAGGCCAGGATACCCCGCAGCACCAGCCAAAAGCTGGCCAAGCAGGCCAGCGCCCTGCCTGTATTTCAGCGCCGTTTTACCGCCATTCATGCTGATCAGAGCGTGAGTCATCTCTTGCCGATTGATCATACCGCCTGCCAGGCGCGATACTTCATTATCGATGGCAATCTGAAGCAAAAACGCCGTGCCTGGCCCGGATTGCCTGGTCCCCATTCAAAACCAAGGAACTGTAATGCGTATTTTTTTCTCCCCTCAATCCATCATGAGTCGCACTGTCATGCTTGGCTTGGTGCTGGCATCCGGATTTGGCATGCCATCAGCAAACGGGCATGAGTACAACGCCTTGATTAAAGCAAAAAAGTTTGCCGAAGTCGAACGTGCGATTAGTGCCAGGCTCGCTGTGGATGCGAACAATGCCGACGCCTTGATTGCCAAGACCGATCTGATCCTGGCTGAAGCCAAATCCGGCCGACTGGAAGAGGCAGAAAAAGTGTTGCGCGAAGCCATATTACGCGCCCCCGATTCTGCAGCAGCGTATCTGGGTTTGGGTAAGGCACTGCAAGAACAAGGCAAGCATAAAGACGCACTGCCCCACCTGGAAAAGTCTTTAAGCATCGATGCCAGCGCGGCCGTATTTTATCGACTGGGAAAAGCCTGGCAGGCATCAGGCGACAAGGCCAAATCGATTTTCTTCTTCGAGAGGGCGCTGGCCTTCACGCCAGAGCTGGGCAAGAAAACCCGCGCCGACGCCCAGGAGCAATTGATGGCGCTGAAGTAATTCGATTGAATCAAAACCTGAACCCACACTTTGGAGTGAATCAAATGAATCAAATGCATCAAATTTCCCGCTATCGCCTGCATGCCTTGCGTGCCATGTATCTGCTGGTTGTAGTCGGCTTGGCGCTGACGCTATGGCCTCAAGTCTTTGCTGCCAAAAAGCCGTTCGCACTTTGGGAGTTTTTTCGTGGCGTCGAAACCTGTATGATGGCCGCATTCTGGCTGCTTTGTCTGCTTGGCTTGCGCTACCCCTTGCAGATGCTGCCAATACTGATGTGGGAATTACTCTGGAAAACCATCTGGCTCTTCACCGTGCCCTTGCCCCACTGGTTGAATGGCACTTTGAATGACGCGCTAATGGAAAATGTTTTTGCAATTGGTGCCGTGGTGCTGGTGTATATGGTGATGCCGTGGTCTTACGTGGTGAGTCACTACGTCAAAAAGGCGGGGGATCCGTGGCACCAGGAAAAACCGGCATTGTCGTAAATTACCAGCGCTAGCGGCAATCGCCCCCCGTGAAAGATCAACCATCACCCTCAAGACCAAGGTTTGTTATGAAGAAAGTGTTACGCGTGCTGGGCTTTTTTTTGATTGCGCTGCTTGGTTTAATCGCCTTGGGTGCTGGCTTGTTTGCCTGGTTTGTGTACACGCCTGATCCCAAAGTACCACCACTCTCCGCTACCTTGAGCAAAGCCACCATCGAGGTGGATGGCCTGAAGCGCAGCTATCGGCTGTATCTGCCAAAAAGCCTGAACAAGGCTGCGCCCTTGGTACTGGTGCTGCATGGCTCCGGCCAGAACGGTGCGCGCATCCGGCTGGAAACCGGCTATGAATTTGACAAACTGGCCGACCGCCATGGCTTTGCCGTGGTCTACCCCAGTGCCATTTCTTCGGACTGGAATGACTGCAGCAGGGTTGGAGATTTTACTTTCAAGGGGCGTGAGGTGAATGATGTCCAATTTCTCAATGCCCTGGCCGACAAATTGATTGCGGAAAATGGCTTCGATGCGCGCCGCGTGTTTGCCACCGGGGTGTCTTCCGGTGGTCTGATGGCGATGCGCCTGGCACTTGAATCACCTTCCCGTTTTCGCGCGGTGGCGGCAATATCCGCCAATCTGCCGGTAGCCGATAACTTCAAGTGCAAACCAGTAGGGCCAGGTGCGTCAGTCATGCTGATGAACGGCACCAGTGACCCATTAATGCCTTATGCAGGGGGAGAATCGAGCCTGTTCGGTTTATTCTTCAAGGGCGGCATGGTCAAATCGGCGCAGGATTCCGCCCGCTTTTTTGTGGCGCACAACCAAATCCGGGGCAACCCGGCCAAAAATCTGGCAAGCAAGCCGGAACGGGTGAGCAAAAAAGAGCAAAAGCAGTTTGATCGCATCCTGTGGCGTGACGATGGCAAATGGGAAGTGGAGCTGGTGACTATTCATGATGGTGGGCATGGCATGCCGCAAGCGGCCTGGCAACGGCCACGCTTGCTGGGGCCGTCACCCATGGCACCCAATGGCGCTGCGCTGATCTGGGATTTTTTTGCCAGACAAAAACCGTCATCCTGACGGGAAAAAGGTGAACTCAATTGCAGCGCTGGTTTGGTGGGATGATTGATGAACTTAGCGCAAAGCCGCCCGTGCTGTCGCGATATGTAAAAACATCGGCGTTGGATTTGGATCCTGGCGCGGTTCCAGCATGACAAAACCATGGCGCAAATAAAACTCCACGGCTTTGGCATCGGCATCCAGGTACAAACCAAATACACCTACATGCTCCGCCGCCGCCATCATGCTGCCAATCGCATGCTGCAACAGCCGCCGCCCGAGTTGCTTGCCTTGCCAACTGCGATCAATGCCCAACATCACCAGCCGCATGCAGGGCACGCGATTGGGTAGCGAGCCAAGATTGAGATTGCGCAAGCCTTCCACACCGATAGAGGCCATCATGGAAGTATAAAAACCGACGAATTGGTCGTGATTGGCCGAATCCGTCAACACAAAGGCCGCGCTGAGATTTTTGGCGACCTGTTTTTTCAAGCTATCGGCAACAAACTTGTTTATTGCCGCATTGCCACAATCAAACTTCTTTTGCCCGGTATAGGTTTTACTGGCGTCATAGCGCGAAAACACCAGGCTCATTATTGCACCTCACTACCCGCTTGCAGGGGCGGCATGGCCATTAACTCGCGCAGATCCGGTGTGGCGGCAGGGGGATTGTCCAGCATGGCCAAAAATCGCGCTTGC